>NZ_JAUBTB010000012.1:46217-114135 GCF_036704965.1 Microcoleus sp. F10-B2
GCAGTGCCGTGTCCCTACAAATGGTACAATAAATATTAATCTGTAGGGACACAACACTGTTGTGTCCTTTGGCTGCGGGAGACTAATCTTGTCTAACACTATCGGGCACGCCCACGGCCGAAATACCCGATATCGCCTTTAAGTTTTGACACCGAATCAACTCGTTAAAATCCAAACTGCGATTTTCTATCTGCGCCACAGCCTCGATCGCCCCCAGCAGGTGTCCGGCCGCTTCCGCTTCGCTGTAACCGCGCCTTCCCGCCACTCTAATCGCCGCTTCATCAGCATCTAACTCTACTTGGGAACTGCGGTTGTCGCGCCAAATTCGAGTCATGGCGAGTCCCGTCAAACCGCCCGCGATCGCAGTGCCGATCGCATCTGGCTGCAACAATTCTACAACAGTCCCGACAATTCCCGCCAGAGCCGCACCTTGATAAATATCCGGTTTAAACCACTTAACATTGCACAGAAAACTTACATTCCGCAAGATTAGTAAATCCCGCTGCGGCTTAGATAGCAGCCGCCACAAATCAAAATTAATATAAATCGGGCGAGATTGATTCCAAGGTAAAGGAAAATCGCAGTCAATTACCGTTGATTGTTGGGGCTTATTAATAATTTTACACGTCATGCGGCCGGAAGCGGGCATCACATCTAACAGGCGGCGAATTTCTGGTTCGGGATTCATAAATTTTCGGGAATTGAGAATTGGGAATTGCTTGCATCGGCCTAAAAAACAACAACATCCATCAGGGGCCTGTAGGGGCGGGTTCACCAACCATAATTGTCTAAAACCTACAATCTCTAAAACCCGCCCTCACTCACCCAAGGGCAAATCGCAATCTGATGCACGGGTGGCCAGAAACCGGGTTTTTGCCAGAATACTTTGTGACAACCACAGATTTGGTGGAAAACCCGGTTTCTTTGGTTTGAGCGTGTCTCTAACTGAGCTTATGCAAATCAAAGTCGATCTAGGTTATTGGTTGTGCGGGGGCGGGTTTACAAGATTTTTGACGGGAATTAAATATTGTTCGTAAAACCCGCCCCTACAAGTCAAGAGAAAATAATTAAGGGTTTTTCTTGGATTCTGAAGCAGCAGATTCTCGATCTCTGGGAGCCACTTTTTCGGTATTAGCAGAAGGCTTGGGACTGGCAATTGCTGGGGCAACTGACGGCTTTGAATTCGCGGTTGGGGATGCCGGTGATTTGGGAGAATCAGGGGCTGTTAGCGGGGCAGCAGGGGCTGTTTTAGCGCCTAAAATGCTGGCGTCTCCGGTGTCGAAAGTGCCGGCGATGCAAGCGATCATCATTGTTGCTAAGGTGCCGACAAATAATGCTTTCCAACCGAGTTCGGAAATGTCTTTGCGGCGGGATGGAATTAGGGCGATCGTACCGCCGACAAATATGCCGACGGAGGCTAAGTGGGCAAAGCCGGAAAGGGCGTAACTGACAATTAAAACTGTACGATCGCTCACCAGTCCTTTTGCCGATGCTTCTGCTAAACTTTGATAGGGCGGAATCGCTGTTTCTAACAGCCGGCGACCGATGATTACTGATGCTTGCCAAGAGTCGTCAATGGAGACTCCTGTTAATAGCGTCAGGGGATAAAATAAAAATCCCATAATGTTGGCTAAGGTGACAACTTTGAAAAAGCCACCAATTGGGCCGGGCAAAATTGCCAGCCAACCAAAGAATTGATTGATTAAGGAAACTAACCCCAAGATTAAAATCAAAACAGCGGCAATGGCTACTGCCATTTTTACACCGTCCAATGCACCAATTATCGCTGCATCCAAAGGGCTGACTCGTTCGATGGGTTCTCCTCCAACTGTCTCTTGTGGCATCGCTTCGCCGTCGATTTCGGAAATTTCTTCGCCCACAAACTCGCGGCCTTTAGGCTTGCGTTCTTCCTTGGGAATGCCGCCCATTGTCAGCGGCACGCCTGTTTCTGGTACTAAGATTTTGGAGAGGACAAAACAAGCGGGAATGGCGATAATTGAAGCTGAAACTAAGTGTCCTAAAATATTTGGAAAAACAGGCTTGAGAAAACTGACGTAAATTGCTAATGTTGAAGAAGCGGCAGTTCCAAAACAGCAAGAGAGGATTGCACAAAGTTCGGAACGAGTCATTTTCGGCAAATAAGGTTTGACGACAATTGCCGCTTCAATTCCTACGAAAATATTTGCCGCACCGCTGAGGGCTTCCGCGCCGCTCAACCGCATTGTCATATAAAAGATTTTGGCAAAAAGTTCGGTGATAATTTGAATCACGCCGATGTTGTACAGCAAGGCCATGAGGCCAGAAAAAAAGATGACTGTCGGTAAAGCTCGAAAGGCAAAAATATATCCTAAATTAACTGCCGGATCTTTACCAGGTATGGGTACAACATTGCTCCCGAATACAAACCTCGCTCCAGCGTCAGCAGCGGTGAATACTCCATCGAGTAAGCCAGTAAACCACTCTAAAGCGAGGCGAGTTGGGGGGAACAGGAATACTAAAAATCCTAAGACTAATTGCAGGCCAATGCCCCAGATGATGACGCGCCAAGGTATATACTTCGACTGTCGGTTTTCTGAAAAAACCCAGGCGATCGCACATAAGCCAAAAATGCCCAGAAATGAGATAAGATTGTAGATAGACATGAGCCTAGTCCTTGAAATAGTTGAGAATGCCGATCGACGGTTTGCACCACATCAGTTATACTATTCATCTGACGGCAAATGTTAAAAAAAATAACTGGCAGATAACTTACGCACTCAACAGCGTACTGATGTCATTGTTTAGGTCATTCCGAAGTCTGCGGATCTTTCGCAACCCTTAATTTGCCGTAATTACCAGCAGTTTAGATAGAAACTCTAACACATGGAAGCTTTTGCTCCACATCCTCCTGAATGGACTGCGACGGCGGTTCACGCTAATGAGTTTTGCTGTCCCAAGTGCGGTGCTAGCTGCACGAATGCCGCTGATGTCTGGATTAATCGCCGATCGCCAGTATACACCGAGTTCAACCGCCGCAAGTGGCAAGAATTTTACCGCTGCCAGTGCGGGGACGTGTGGTGGGCCTGGAGTAACGACAGGCCTCCTTCTGAACTTGTGCGTCGCGATGAGAGTTCGGATGAGGGGCCCGATGATGATTTTTAGAAGGGTGACAGAATTTTCGCTTTTCGATTTTATTTAAAATTAGGGTAAGGTGTGCATTCCGCACCCTAAATTTAGATAGGCGATCGCCAGTTCTCAACTAATTCAGCACGTCAAGTATTCCCTTGACTACGCCTTCCATCACTCTTTCAATTAAGCTCAATTCATTTTCGCCGATCGACTCATTTAAGAGCATTGACTGAATGCGCTGTCTGTCATCGCGAGTCAGTTCGCCTGACGAAAATATCTGCTCTACTATTTGTTCAGTTAGAAATGGGAAAGCTGGAGTTTGCATGGTTGGTCTCTAAAAGCATTAATATTTTGTTTTTAACTTTATTAGAGGAGCCAGTTATTGCGTGGGTTTTTGCCGTTCTACCCAATCCGTGCTCCAATCATAAGAGTCTGGGGGGATTTTGTCAATACACTGGCGACAGATCAATACAAAATTTTCCTTAAATTTCCAATATTCTGGCAACGGGTGGTTTTGGAGTGCGATGACTTATGCGCGGTGCCTGCAAGGTCGATCGACCCCGGGCGGTGGCGGTGTTCGATCGACCTTTTTAAGTTTATTGGCACTTGAGCGGAACATTACACCTCCAAAAAAAATCAAAACTACAATAGATTTGAATTGGTAATCGGGAATTGGTAATGAGTAATTGGTAATTGGTAAATTGTACGCTCGCGTAGCCGAAGTATTGGTAATGGGTAATTTTGCCTTCTTCCTTCTTCCTTCTTCCTTCTTCCTTCTTCCTTCCTCCAATGACCTATTTTCGTTCGGCTCTAATTTTGACATTAGGTTTTTGGCTGCTACCGCTAGCAGTGCGATCGCAACCTGTCATTCCCGCTACTGACGGCACGAATACTGTTGTTAAGTCCGAGCAAAACCGCACCGACATTAGTGGCGGACAACTGTCAGGAAACGGGGCAAATCTGTTTCACAGCTTCAGCCAATTTAATCTCAGCGAAGGTCAAATAGCTAATTTTCTAACTAATCCAAATATTCAAAATATTTTAGGGCGGATTTCCGGCGACAATGTTTCCGTTATTAACGGTCTGATTTCTGTAAGCGGCGGCAACTCAAATTTATTCTTAATGAATCCGGGCGGAATAGTCTTCGGTCAAAATGCTAGATTGAACGTGCCGGGGTCTTTTTTCGCGACAACTGCTACGGGTATTGGTTTCGGCGATCGCTGGTTCAATTCCACCGGAATTAATGATTACAAAGCTTTACTGGGAAATCCCAATCAATTTAATTTTAATAACTCACACATTGGTGCAATTGTCAATGCGGGAAACTTGGCGGTCGGCAGCGGACAAAGTTTAACTTTGCTCGGTGGCACAGTTATTAATACAGGACAATTATCCGCTCCCAACGGTCAAATTACTGTGGCTGCTGTTCCGGGACAAAATTCAGTCCGCATCAGTCAAATCGGCAATTTATTGAGTTTAGAAATTACTCCGTCTTTGCAGTCAGAAAACTCTGCGATCGCCCCGGTTTCTTTGCCTCAGTTGCTGACGGGGCCCGGCGTAGCATCAGCCACAGGTTTAACGACTAACGAACAAGGTCAATTGGTACTGACTGGCGGCCAAACAGTGCCGATAAATGGAGGAAGTGCGATCGTCTCGGGTTCTGTAAATGTATTTGCTCCTTCTGGCATGGCTGGCGGCACAGTCAATATTTTAGGGGAAAAAGTCGGACTGTTCGGCGCAAATATCGATGCTTCCGGGACGGACGGCGGAGGTACCGTGCGCGTCGGAGGCGGTTTCCAGGGGGCGGAACCAGTGCCGAACGCACTGGTAACATACGTTAGTCCTGATTCTACGATCGCAGCAAACGCGATCGACCGCGGCAATGGCGGCACTGCGGTAATTTGGTCAGACAACACAACTCGCTTCTTCGGCAACATTAGTGCTCGCGGGGGCATCGCCGCAGGTAACGGCGGCACAGTCGAAGTTTCCGGCAAAAATGCTTTAACTTTCCAAGGAGAGGTCGATACCCGCGCTGCTAACGGCGCGACCGGCAATTTGTGGCTCGATCCGGCAAACATTACGATCGTCAGCGGTAACGGCGACACCAACGCGCGATCGACTGGCGGGGAACTCGAACCTGCAGCAGAACCCAATGAAACATCGATCTCAGAATTACAGTTGGAACAGATGGCCGCCGGCAGCAACGTGCTTCTAGAAACCCCCGGCTACATCACCCTCCAAGACTTGCCCGATAACAAACTTTCCTTGCAAGCGAGAACGGGAGACACCGTAACATTTAGATCGGGCGGAGTGTTTGTTGTCAATGACTCCAAGGACTCAATCGAGACTCAAGGCGGCAACATCAACATTTTCGCCAGCAGCATCTCTCTGGGCGGACTCAATGCTAACGGCGGCAATATCGCTGTCACTGCTAACGGCATTGACTTGAGGGGCGGCAGCAATTCTGTCAGGAGTGCGGGGGGAACAATTCGCTTGCAACCCAACGACAGCCGAGGAATTCGGCTCGGTGGCACCGGCGATATTTTGGGCATTTTGGACTTGACGGCAAGGGATCTGGGCGCTTTGGCGGGGGATTTTCGTTCGATCGCGATCGGGGGCGAAAACAGCAGCTCGATCGCGATCGTCGCACCCATTACCTTCAACAGCCCGCTGACACTTCAAGGCAGCTCGATCGCGATCGACAAACCCCTGATCGCAAGCGGCAGCGCTAGCTTGACTCTCGACGCGCCCAAAACCGATCTCAACGCCAACATTGCCACATCCGGTGCAGATCTCACTTTTACAGGCAACCTGTCCCTGAATGCTGACGTGGCTTTGAGCACTCAAGCTAGGGGCAACATTCTGTTCTCCGGTAGCCTAGACGGAGCTCGTGCCCTGAGACTTGACGCTCAGCGAGTGCTGTTCGGCGGTACAGTCGGTCAAGCTGCACCGCTGGCGAGTTTGACTGTAAACGCCCGCAGTACCGAGGTTTCGGGCAATATTGCGACATCGGGCGACATTGCTTTCAATAGTAACGTCACAGTCGATCGCAGCGCCGCCCTAGCCGCCACTACCGGCAATATCGCCTTTGCCAATACCCTCGACAGCATCCCGGGCCGAGCAAATAATTTGACGCTGCGCGCTGGCGGCAACATTACTTTTGGCGGCCTAGTCGGTCAAACTCAGAGGTTGGGCCGGCTCTCGGCTGACGCTGCTAGCGTGACGGCTGCTTCCACAATTGCAGCGCGCAGTTTGAGCGTTAACGCCCGCGAGTCCGCTACCTTCGGGGGGGACAGCACGGCCGCTTTGGGAGCCGATATCAAGGCAGGAAATGTCCTCTTAGAGGGTAATTTAAGGACGGATGGCGGCAGCGTGAACCTGCAAGGAAGCCGCGAGGTTCGGACTGGCAATATTACCTCGAACGGCGGGAGGATTCGGGTTGAGGGGAATACTGTTGCAGCGGGCGCGATCGACTCTTCATCGGCGGGCACAGGAGGCGCGATCGCTCTCCAAAGCAATGCCGGCCCTTTAACTGCGGGAGCTTTGAACGCTTCGGGGGCGATCGGCGGAAATATTGCTGTCACCTCTTCATCGGGCATTTCGGCTCTCGATCTCAACTCCAGCAGCACTTCAAACGGCAACGGCGGGGGCGTTTCCCTGAGCGCAACCGATAACATTCAGTTGGGCTTTATCAACGCTCAAGGCGGCCCTGGAGGCACTGGCGGCAGCGTTGATGTGACCACCCTCGGTTTGTTTCGCTCGAACAATGTTTTCAACGATATATCGGGCAATTCTTCGAGTATTTCTACTGCCGGAGGTGCGGGGGCGGGGAGGATCGAAATTCGCCACGGAGGCGGTATCGATCGACCGTTTGTAGTTGGCGGCGCGATCGACAATGGAACCACGGGAAGCATTAATGCTGGCGCGGGAAACGCCATTTTGCCCAGTCTTGCTTTTGGGGAAACTTACACCCAAGGAATTTTACCAAATCAGATTTCCCTAATTACGCCGGGCCCGCCCTCTGCTCCGGCACCAATTCCCGCACCAATTCCCGCACCAATTCCCGCACCAATTCCCGCACCAATTCCCGCACCGCCTGTAGTGCCTGTAGTGCCAGTAGATCCCGTAAATCCCGATCCTGCGCTGTCACTTCCTGCATCTTTGCAAGTAGAATTGCGATCGCAAAGTCAAGACAAAAATTCCCCAATTAGCCCGGATATTTTCGTTCCTTTTCGCAGATTCGATTCGGTAGAGTCGGGAGTTTTAGCATTTGAGCAAATCTTTACTCGCGAGTACGAAAAATATTTGGACTTGCCCGCAAGAAGACCGATTAGTAATATGTCGGTAATTTACGAAACTCTTCGCAAAAACGAACAAATTACCGGGAACAAATCAGCGATTATTTATATGAATTGGGTCAGCAGAGCTGATCCAAGCGCCGCCAAAGAAAATGATTCTGTGCTGGTGGCAAGTCAGGATTTATCTAATCTATTGCCTGTGAGAACAAACCTCGCATCCCAGCCCCCTCATCCCTTAGAAGATAAGTTGACCCAGAGGTTGCCGCCGGAGGGCAAAGAAGTTTCCGATGTTCCTAGCGGGGAGCATTTAGAATTAGTGTTAGTAACAGCTAACTCTCAACCGAGGCGCGTTTTAATTCCGGCGACAACCCGCTGGCAGGTGTTGCAACTAGCTGACGCATTTCAAAGCGAAATAACTAATCCCCGCAAAAGAAGCAGCATTAGTTATTTGGATACCGCGCAAAAACTTTATCGCTGGTTAATTGCGCCAGTTGCCGCAGAATTGACGGCTTTAAATATTGATAATTTAATTGTAATTCCGGCAGCCGGTTTGCGGAGCGTACCGTTTGCGGCCCTTCACGACGGCAAAGGCTTTTTAGTTGAGAAATACAGCATTAGCGTGATGCCGAGTCTGAGTTTGACTGATATTGGCTACGACAATATTGCGGATGATGAAGTTTTGGCGATGGGGGCGTCGGTATTTGAAGATAAAGCGCCTTTACCGGCGGTACCGGTGGAGTTAGAGTCGATCGCGCCGCCCTCAGAAGGAAAATCATTTTTGAATCAAGATTTTACTCTCGGAAATTTGCAAGCTCAGCGGGCAAATCGGCCTTTTGGCATCATTCACTTAGCAACTCACAGCGAATTCCAGCCTGGGGAACCGAAAAATTCTTACATTCAGTTGTGGGATACTAAATTGCGTATCGATCAAATGCGGCAGTTGCGGTGGAATGAACCGCCGGTGAATCTGTTAGTTTTAAGCGCGTGCAGTACCGCTTTGGGCGACGAAGATGCGGAGTTGGGGTTTGCGGGTTTAGCGGTAGCTAGCGGCGCTAAATCGGCTTTAGCGAGTTTGTGGGAAGTCAGCGATGAGGGAACTTTGGGGCTGATGACTGAGTTTTATCGGCAGTTGCGCGCCCCCAGACGCGGTGGCAATTTAATGATTAAAGCAGAGGCTTTGCGGCGCGCGCAATTGGAGATGCTGCAGGGGCGCGTGCGGATTCAAGACGGGATGCTGCGAGTCGAAGGGCTTTCTACGAGTCTAACTTTGCCTCCGGAAATTGCGGCGCGGGGCGATCGAGTGCTTTTGCATCCTTATTATTGGGCCGCCTTTACAATGATTGGCAATCCTTGGTAATGGAGTTTTCCCACAAGTCTTACTGAAGTTATTAGGGTGGTGTGATGAACTCGCTTGATTCGTTAATTGCCCGAAAACCTATACTATTGACATACATTTTTAAACCTTGGGGTTTCACACTCTAACTGTAACCAGGCGTGGGACTCATCATCAGCGATCGATTGACAACAACATTTATGTTAAATGTGGTTATGTTTTCCTTTCTTATTACCTTTTCTACGGCTATGGGTTGATTTGCACTCGCTTTCATGGCATGGTGATTCCCCCTATTTATACTCTAATTATGCAACGCCCACATCTGCTATGAAGACCAAGGGCGATCGGCCTTCACTCTGTTCTGCCTGCTTTTGGAGGTAACTGTAGAGCGATCGCACTCCTAACCTAAATATTTATTTGTACTTTTTTGAATAAATGTAACAAAACATATTTTTTTAGTTAAAACTTAAATTTTGATTAAAGTGCAGGCTAGTCTTTATATTAGAGGATACATCTACTTACAAATTGAGAATTGCTAAAAAAATATGTATTAATTATTAAAAGAGGCTGCAAGGATGATTAACTTAGCTGGCTACGAGATTACAAACCAAATTCATGAAAGTAACAATTCTTTAGTTTACCGAGGAGTGAGAAAGCAAGACAACCAACCGGTCATTCTCAAATTCCTCAAGCAAGATTATCCGATGCCAGCTTCGTTAGTCAGATACAAGCAGGAATACGAAATTACACGCAATCTCAACCTAGAAACTGTACCTAAAACCTACAGCTTAGAAAGATATCAAAACAGTTTAGTTATTATTTTCGAGGATGCAGGTGGAAAATCATTAAACCTGTGGTTGGCTTCTCACAAACTTACCTTAGAAGAGTTTTTGGCAACCGCTATTAAAATAACCCGGGCTTTAGGCCACCTTCATCAACATAACATTATTCATAAAGATATCAATCCCAGCAATATTATTATTAACTCGACAACAGGGCTAGTCCAAATCATAGATTTTGGCATTTCTACTGTTTTAAATCGCGAGAATCCTACCCTAAAAAATCCTAATGTTTTAGAAGGCACTCTGAGCTATATATCGCCGGAACAAACAGGCAGAATGAACCGAGCGATCGACTACCGAACGGATTTTTACTCATTAGGAGTCACTTTTTACGAACTGCTAACGGGGCAACTGCCATGCGATTACAACGATGCAATGGAATTAGTCCACTGTCATATTGCTAAACAAGCAGTACCGCCCCATGAAATCAATGCAGAAATAGAAATTCCTAAAACGGTTTCTGATCTGGTAGTGAAACTGTTAGAAAAAACTGCTGAAAAAAGATACCAAAGTGCTTGGGGAATCCTCGCAGATTTAGAAGAATGTCTGGAACAACTACAGGCTAAAGGAACGATTGTAGATTTTGCGATAGCTCAAAAAGATATTACCGATAAGTTTCACATCCCTCAAAAACTCTACGGCAGAGAACGAGAAATTGAAACCTTATTAGCAGCCTTCGGGCGCGTCAGCAATGGCACAACAGAAATTATGTTAGTGTCGGGTTACTCTGGCATTGGCAAATCCGCCTTAGTGCAAGAAGTTTATAAACCGATTACTAAGGCAAGCGGTTATTTTATTGCCGGGAAATTTGACCAATTTCAACGCAATGTTCCTTATGCGGCTGTTGTCAAAGCCTTTCAATCATTAGTCAAGCAACTCTTAACTGAAAGCGAAATGCAACTCACCACTTGGAAAGAAAAACTTTTAGCAGCGTTTGGTAATAACGGTCAAATCATTATAGATGTCATTCCCGACGTAGAACTCATTGTTGGCAAACAGCCACCCGTCCAAGAGTTAGGTGCTACGGAAGCGCAAAACCGCTTTAATTTAGTCTTTCAAAAATTCATCCGCGTGTTCTGTTCAGTCGAGCATCCCTTAGTCATTTTTCTGGATGATTTGCAATGGGCTGATTCCGCTACTTTGAAACTGCTGCAAGTAATGATGGCAGATGAGGAAACAAAATATTTATTTCTACTAGGAGCTTATCGAGATAACGAAGTTAACCCCACGCATCCCTTAATCATGACTCTGGAGGCGCTGCAAAAGCAAGGCGCGATTATCAACCAAATTACCTTAACTCCCTTAGATATCGAACATATCGCTATGTTGATTGCTGATACTGTGCGTAGGGATCGAGGCTCAGTCATGCCGCTAGCTGAGTTAGTCGTCGGTAAAACTCAAGGCAATCCTTTTTTTGTTAATCAATTTCTCAGAACTCTTTATGAAGAAAACCTTCTGAATTTCAATTTACAGCAAAGAAACTGGGATTGGAATATTTCAAAAATCGAAGCAGTAGGAATTACCGATAATGTAGTTGAGTTGATGGTCGGTAAATTGAGAAAAATGCCAGATTTAACTCAGCAAGTTTTACGGTTAGCCGCTTGTGTGGGCAATAGTTTTGACTTAAATACTCTCTCGATAGTCAACGAAAAATCTACGGTTGAAACTTTTAAAGAGCTAGTGCCAGCAATCCAAGATGGCTTAATTTTAGCCACTTCTGAACTCGGCGTAACAGAAGAAGAAATCGTTCAGTCTCATCTAGTAATCACTACTTACAAGTTTTTGCACGATCGCGTCCAACAAGCAGCTTATGCTCTGATTGAGGAAAGTTCTAAAAAAACTGTTCACTTACAAATCGGTCGCTTGCTCTGGCAAAATACTTCCACAGAGACGCGAACCGAAGAAATATTTGCGATCGTCGATCATCTTAATTTAGGAATTGAAGGGGTTGGCGATGAATCCGAACGAACTGAAATTGCAAAACTTAACTTAACCGCAGGTCAAAAAGCCAAAGCTGCAACGGCTTATGCTGCGGCTACCGAATATTTGCAAGTGGGTTTGAAACTGCTAGTAGATTCTAGCTGGACTCATCATTACGAACTGACATTATCGCTGCATGAGGAAGCAGCAGAGGCAGCTTTTTTGAGAGGTGATTTTGACCGAATGCAGAGATTCGTTGAGATAGTCCAAAATTCCGCCCAAACGCTGCTGGACAAAGTGAAAGTCTATGCAATCCAGATGCAAGCTTACATAGGGCAGAACAGGCTGCTAGAAGCGGTTGATACAGCGCTACAAGTTTTAAAGCTGTTCGGGGTTGACTTTCCCCAAGAGCCGAACCCGTCAGATATTGGGCAGGCATTCGAGGAAACTGCGGCAATTTTGAGTGGAACGCGAATTGAGGATTTAGTTGACCTGCCTCAAATGACCGATCCATATAAACTAGCAGCTATTCGACTTTTGTCAAGTACCTTTGCTCCTGCATACATTGCTGCTCCTGCGCTGTTGCCCTTGACATTGTGCAAACAAGTAGATTTATCTGTTCAATACGGTAATGCTTCCGTTTCTCCCTTTGCTTATGCTAATTATGGTCTTCTGCTTTGTGGAGTTGTAGGAGATATTGATTCAGGCTATCAGTTTGGTCAATTGGCTTTAAATCTAGTGTCAAAGTTGAATGCTAAAGAAATTACCGCCAAAACAGTCGTCATAGTGAATGTATTTACCCGACCTTGGAAAGAGCATATGAGAAAAATATTAGAGCCTTTGGTGTCAGCTTACTCTATCGGACTGGAGACGGGAGATTTAGAATTTGCTGGCTTTAGTCTAATGCTTTCCTCCTATTGCGCTTACTTTACCGGCAAAGAACTGACTGTCCTTGAAAGAGAGATGTCAACTTACAGAGATGCTGTTCATAAAATTAAGCAAAACACAGCGCTTAATTATATAGAAATATTTTGGCAGGCCACATTAAATATGCTCGGAAAAAGTGAAAATCCATCCCTTCTAAAGGGTGAAGCCTGCGATGAGCAGATCAAGTTGCTATTGCACCAGCAAGCAAACGATAAAGCGGGAGTTGCATACCTATATTTAAACAAAACTTTACTTTGTTATTGGTTTGAAAATTACTCAGAAGCAATTGAGAATATTGCTATAGCAGAGAAACATTTAGAGGCAGTAGTAGGATTGCCGGTTGTTCCTATCTTCCATTTTTACGATTCTTTAGTATGGCTAGCGGTGTATGCCAACAGTCAAAAATCTGAACAACATAAAATTCTCGATCGCGTACAAGCTAATCAAGAAAAAATGCAGAAATGGGCGCATCATGCCCCCATGAATTTCTTGCACAAATTCTATTTAGTAGAGGCCCAACGGCATCGGGTTTTAGGGGAAAAAGTAGCGGCAATGGAAATGTACGACAAAGCCATTGCTTTAGCTAAAGAAAACCAGTATATCAACGAAGAAGCACTTGCATACGAACTGGCAGCCAAATTTTACTTGTCATGGAGGAAAGAAACGATCGCCCAAGTTTATATGCAAAACGCTCATTATAGCTACCAAGTCTGGGGCGCTATAGCTAAAGTTAAGGATTTAGAAGATAAATATCCAGAATTACTAACTATAACGTCAGCCAAGACAACAACTCAAACCAACGTTAACAGAACAACGAATGCGCCTACCACCACTAGCACAAATTTGGGAGATACGCTAGATTTAGCCACAGTAATGAAAGCTTCTCAAGCGATTTCAGGTGAAATCGTTTTGAGTAAGTTGCTGGAAAGGTTGATGAAGATTGCGATCGAAAATGCTGGCGCCCAAAAAGGCTTTTTGATTTTAGAAAAAGCGGGAAACTGGGCGATTGAAGCTGAAGGTTCGGTGAAGGAGGATGAAGTTAGCGTGCTGCGATCGCTTCCCCTGAATGCAGAAGCTGATTCTGGGGAAATGCCCAAACTGGCAAGCGCGATCGCTAACTACGTCATCCGCACCCAGGAAAACGTGGTTTTAAATAACGCCACCCAAGAGGGACAATTTACCCGCGATCCTTATATTGCAGCCACTCAACCGAAATCGATTCTCTGCACTCCTCTGCTGCACCAAGGCAAGCTGACAGGTATTCTTTACCTAGAAAATAACTTGACAGAAGGAGCTTTTACTACAGATAGGCTGGAGCTGTTAAAATTGTTATCAGCCCAAATAGCCATTTCCATTGAAAATGCCCAACTCTACAATAACTTGCAGGAGTTCAATCAAAACTTAGAGCAATTAGTGAGCGATCGCACCCACGAATTATCCAACACGCTGGATGCTTTAAAAGCGACTCAAAGTAAGCTAGTCGAATCTGAAAAAATGGCATCCCTGGGAGGATTAGTTGCTGGGGTAGCCCATGAAATTAATACTCCCATCGGCGTTGGTGTCACGGTTGCGTCAGCTTTGGCAGAACACACCACAGAATTTGCTTCTACTTATAAGAGTGGCAAAATGAAACGCTCGGAACTAGAAGAATTTTTGGATATAGCCACCCAAAGCAGCAACACCCTTCTCACTAATCTAAATCAGGCAGCAGCATTGATTCAGAGTTTTAAAGAAGTGGCAGTCGATCGATCGAGCGAAGAACGACGAACTTTCACAGTAAGAAATTATCTCGATGAAATTTTAATCCAATTAAAACCAAAATTGAGAAATAGCAAACATTCGATCGAAATTAAGGGAGACACCAAAACGGCCCTAGATTCTTATCCAGGTGCATTATCCCAAGTTGTCACAAATTTGCTGATGAACTCTCTGATTCACGCTTACGAACCGGGCGCTACTGGAAAGCTCGTTTTTGATTGGCAGCAAAAGGGCGATCGACTTAGATTTGAATATTCCGATGATGGTCAAGGCATTCCCCCAGAAAATTTGAGTAAAATTTTCGAGCCCTTCTTTACTACCAAACGCGGTCAGGGTGGTAGCGGGTTGGGATTGCATATTGTCTACAATTTAGTTACCCAAAAACTTCTGGGTGAAATAGAATGTAAAAGTGAGGTCGGAGCAGGCACAAAATTTATTATTAAGCTACCCGTCCAAATTGATTCAAAACCGTAGTTTCCTAAATCTAAACATCAGTAACGCAGAAAGGTGAGCAGCAATGGACAAGAAGATTTACGGCTTTGTAAGTAAAAAATCATCTGAAGAAGTCTTATTTGCGGAAGAAGTTAACTCACATGAGGAGTTATTTTTTGCCGATGAAGTATCTGAAGAGTCCCCGACTGAAAGCTGGAAAATTTTGATTGTCGATGATGAGGCTCAAGTTCATACAGCTACCGATATTGCCTTAAGAAAGTTTGTTTATGAAAATAAATATTTAAAATTTTTTAGTGCTTATTCCGCTAAGGAAGCTAAACATTTAATCCAAGAACATCCTGATGTGGCTATCATCCTGCTTGATGTAATCATGGAAACCGATGACGCTGGCTTGGAGTTTGTGAAATATGTCCGCGAAGTGTTAGGCAATCAGTTAGTGCGAATTATTTTACGCACTGGTCAACCCGGGCAAGTCCCCGAAAAAAGCGTTATTATCAATTACGATATTAATGACTATAAAACTAAAACTGAATTAACAACATCAAAGCTATATACTACAGTGCTAACAGCTTTGAGAAGTTTTTGTCTGGGTCATAAATTGCAGTCAGAAATAGAGCGGCGCGAACAAGTAGAGAAAGCACTTCGGATCAGTGAAGAAAAAGAACACCAAAAAGCTCTTGCCTTAGAGCATTTTGTCAAAGAGCTGCAAGAAACACAACTCCAGCTAGTTCAAAGTGAAAAAATGTCGAGTCTCGGTCAATTAGTCGCAGGTGTCGCTCATGAAATTAACAATCCGGTTAACTTTATTTACGGCAATATCTCCTATGCCAAAGATTATATTAAAGAACTCATCTATATGTTGAATCTCTACCAACGCCATTACCCGCTACCAGAAGCAGAAATTCTCAATGCAATAGAAGATGGAGAGTTAGAATTTATCATGGACGATTTGCCAAAATTGCTGTCTTCCATGCAGTTAGGCATCGACCGCATTCGTCTGATTGTGCAGTCTCTACGCAATTTTTCGCGGTTGGATGAAACTGAAATCAAATCAGTAGATATCCACGAAGGGATTAATAGCAGTTTGATGATCTTACAGCACCGACTAAAAGCTAGGTCAGATCGCCCTGCTATTAATGTGATTAGAGAGTATGGTGAATTGCCGCTTGTAACCTGTTATGCAGGTCAGCTCAACCAGGTGTTTATGAACCTTTTAGCGAATGCTATAGATGCTTTGGAAGAGCGGGAAAGTAGAGAAAAGGGTACATCTTTTCAGCCCCAGATTTTGATTCGCAGTGAAGTCGTACCTGGCAATTCACATGACAACCGTAGCCAGGATTCAGGCATTCGGATAACAATTGCCGATAATGGCGCTGGCATGACTGAGAAAGTTCGTGCTAAACTTTTCACTCCCTTTTTTACTACTAAGCCAATAGGAAAAGGTACAGGCATGGGATTGTCAATCAGCCAAAAAATTATGCTAGAAAAACACTGCGGTCAATTGCAATGTATTTCTACGCCCGACCAGGGAACGCAGTTTATTATTGAGATGCCAACTATCTGTATATCAACCAATTTCGCGGTAGCTATGGCCTAGGAAACTCATCTGGCGGAATTCATCATATAGCGGTTTTCAGTTGCATGAGAACGGGGTAATTGCTAATTGCTAATTAATCTGAATTCTGACAGACTTTTTTCGCGCAGCAAGCCCACCCATTCAGGGGTTGGGATAGGCGCTGCGGATGCGGCCACATTCTTCTAACTTAATTGTGTTGGTTTTCAATATACAGCAGATTCCACGTTTATGAAGTACACCCAGATTGCTCTTCTATTGCCGTAGGGACACGGCACGGGGAGCATCTCAATGAAAGCAGTTAAGCTAGAAATTGGAGTTTTAAGGCCCGAGGCTGCGGGGCAGGAGGCAGGAGGAAAGAGGAAGAAGGAAAGAGCCAGAAGAAGTGTTTTTACAAATATGAGATGCTCCCCACGGCACGGCGCCGTGTCCCTACCTCTGTTGTGTACCTCACTAACCTGAAAAGTGCTGTATTTTTTAATTAACAATCTTTTCCGAGGCGTTACCCACTGTGCCGTAAAAATACAGCCTATTTCATGTATATTTAGTACACTGCATTCCCTAGAGAAGCAGAAAAAATGAAACTTTACGCGAGCGAGACGAGTAAAAAAATAGTTAAAGCCTATGAACCCGGTGATAAATCAATTAGGGCATTGCTGAATTAGGGTATAATAAATTTATAGTGCGGCACAAAATAACCTTAATTAAACGCAGAGCTTATGCAATATCCTGAATGTCAGTCAATTCATGTTAATAAAAAAATGTCATAAAAAAGGTAAACAGAATTATATTTGTGTCGGTTGTTGCAGACCATTTATAGATTGCTATCAATATCATACAGGTTGCTCTCAATAGGTTAAATATTAATGTATCAAAATGTATGTAAATGGTATGGGTTTTTGAGCAATGGAGAGAATCAAAAATGTGCATCACAAATACGACAATAATTAATTGGCTCAAACAAGTAGGAAAACTCTTGCCAGATTTCTAGCGCACAGAGACAAATCCACAAGTGGGTGAATTAGATGAATTAGAAAATTTTGTCTGCTAAAAAAAAACTTTTCTCTGCTTAGGGACAGCAGTAGATCGCTTTAAACCATGTATTGTAGGATGGGTATTAGGCGCTCATAGTGGCAAAACCTTTGAACCACTTTGGATTCTTCTTAATCTATGGAAGTGCTATTTTTATGTGACAGATTGCTGGAAAGTTGACGAAGTTTTATTGCTGATTCAGGTAAAATTATTAGCAAAAACTCTAGGAAAATACTTGACGGAAAAAATACAATAGGAAGACATTATTTGGCTCAGTTGAAACGAAAAACTATTGGTTATTCTAAATCTGAACAAAGGCTCAGACACTCCGTTGGATAGATTATTAATTCACCCTTCCCAAATTTGCCGATATTCCAATTCCATATCAAAATCAAATAAATTATTCTGGTTTTATGCGCGGGCGTTGCTTAGTGATACCCTAATTCAGCAACGAGTTTTTTTGTTGTAATAACATCAAGGCGCTCAAGTATCTGCGTTTGACGGCAATGTTCGCCCAATTTCCTGATGACATACGTGCCAAAAATACAGGGATAAATTCAGAAGAGCTAATAATTTAGTGCCATCTTCTAACATCGCGTGTAATCCTTGGCTTCGCAAGTTTAAAAGGTCTCCAAACCGGGAGATCGCGAACAAGAGAAATCCTGCGACTAATGGCAGGTAAGGAGTGGTTTTGATGTACCGCCAAAACTTAACTCCGTAAAGGAAAACAGCACTACCATAACACAAATAAATTAATTTCTTAGATATTCCCAACCGAGAAATAATCAAAGTCATCCGAAACCTGTCATCCAGGAAAAAGACTCCGAGTAGTAAAGCACTAAAAAATAAGAAGATCCTCGATCGACTTCGCGGCTCTTTTTGGCGCAGCACTCCAAACGTAAATGCACAAATTGCGACTGGGATGCACCAGAGGACTTCGGAAACTCCGGTTAGAATGCCTTCGTAAGGGAACCAGAAATTAAAAGGGTCGCTAAACAGGCGTTCAACTCCGTCTCCCTTGTTGTTGAGTTTGGCGTATACGCTCAGCACGCCCAAAATCAGGACAGTCAGAGTGTTGAAAACAGCTAAAAACGGTACTGTCAAAAAATGTTTTTTGAGTCTTTCTAAAGAAGTTGAAAACTTGGGAAGTTTATCGAATAAAGGTAGATGCTTCATAAAAACTCTCTCCAAACAATGGGGTTCGTTACTTATTCACCCGCAGCCAAACCACAAATGTAGTGCCGCGATCGGTTGGATATAAATGAGTTTCTGCCGATGGCAGCCATTCAGGATTGACTGGGGAAAATACTTCTATTTCTCCTTGCATTTGGCGGACTAAATCGCGGGCGATCGCCAAACCCAATCCTGTACCGGGAATTTCTGTCTGCGCTTTTTCTCCCCGGTAGTGCCGCTCAAATAAATGCTCTAAATCCTGGGGGGGAATGCCGGAACCGGTGTCGCTAACTGCAACTGCTATGGCAGGCAATTGGCTGTATCCTGCCCGATCGCCATCCGCTGCTTTGTACCTGACTTTAATATAAATTTGGCGGTCTGCAGGAGTATATTTCAAAGCATTGTCAATTAAATTGCTCAAAACTTCGCGCAAAGCTCGATCGTTCGCTGAGACTGGTGGCAAATCCGCCTCCATGTCGGCTACCAATTTCAGATGCCTTTCAGATGCGATCGCCTCGGCGGAAATTAACAGCGGTTTTAAGACTTCTGCCACAAAACAGGATTCCTGCAAATTGGCCGCAGGTGACAGCGACAGAGGAGAATGCCGGATTAATTCCAAAGATGTTGCTTTTTCTGAAGTGCCCGATGGCAGTCTGAGATTTGCTTCGCCAGTGTCAACAGTTCGATCGAACTGGCCGAGCAACTCTTGCAGCCGATCGCTCTCTCGGACAATACTAAAAGCCACATTGCGGTTTTTGTCTTCCGGTACCAGCCGCCGCGCTAACAGCTTGCCAAAAGTTCGCAACGCTGTCAGCGGACTTTTGAACTGGTGCAGCAAATTGTGCATCGTGTCGTAAACCTGAGCCTGGATTTGCCGAGTTGCACCCAATTCCTGCTGCATCCACTGCGATCGCTGGTCTAAAATGCAGGCCAGGGCTAAGGTGCGAGCAATTTGTTGTATCTGAGCCTCCTCTGGCTCGTTCCAAGGCCTGTCTTGCCGACCGCTGACTAGGAGTCCCATTACAGCTCCCTCGTGTATCAGAGGCGTCACAATTTGCCTCCGTTGCTGCCACACATTCTCCGGGCCTTGGCACTGATTGGAACCGCGCTCATTACTCGGAAGCCGCTCGGGTGCGATCGCCCCTACGGTTGATTCTTCCACAGGAAGAACCGGCGGCGCTAGCAGTCGCGGCACTGGTTTCACTGTCGAGCTTTCGGAGGATGGCAACCTCAACCCCTGATTTTCTTCCGATTCGGCTGAGGTTTCTGGGTAAACCGCGATCGGCACCAACTTTGCTTGGCTGCCTTCTACCAGCTCTTGTGTCAGGTATACCGCGCTGAATTTAGCTCCCAAACTAACGGCGATCGCCACCTGCGATCGGCAAAGCTTGACAAATTCTGAACTGGCTGGCATTAACATGAGCGCCACATTAAGATATCTAACGGAATTCTAAGTAAATTACAAACGATCGGCCGCCGATTACAGATGAGAGACTTCTAGATTTCAGGTTTCTTGACTTCGATCGAAGGCAGCTATGTTGAAGGCATGGGGCTTTCGTGAACCCAAATTGCCCCGCATCGCTGTCGGCGCAGCTTCCACAGCTCCCTAAGCTTGGCTGTGGCCGGAACTTGCGGCCCACCATACCACAACTGCTACACTTTTGTCGATCGGCACGAATGTTAAGATTATGTCGATATATTAAAAACAGTTGAAGTTTTGAGCTAGAACGGATATACTGGCCTCGGATTTGGTAGCTATCATTACAACCTGTCTGCTCATACTGTCTGCTCACAGAGGAGGTAAAGAAATTGGCCAGGAGACGCAAACGCAAGAGTCGCCGCCGACAAGAAGGACGCAGAATTTTAGAGTGTGTGCCTCAATATAGCATCGAGAGCGGCGAAGATAAACCCGTAACAGCGGCTCGCAAGTTCATCCATGCCGAAGGCATTGCTCCCCCAGCTTTGCTGTTAGTCAAGCGTAACGAGCATACCACTGACAGATACTTCTGGGCTGAAAAAGGTTTATTTGGAGCCCAATACGTAGAAGAGAACCATTTCTTGTTTCCCAGCTTAAAGGTGATGTTGGAATCGACTGCAGAAAAAATCCCTGCGGTGTCAGCTAGTCGCGCTTAGCTTAAAATGCCGAACCGAAAACATTAACAGCAATGTTTCTGTAACTTTTCTTTTCAAAGCGTCGAAAAGTTCATTGTCTCGAGGGTGCGACCTGAAATCAAGGGCGAAAATTGCTTGGGAAAAAGCGTGTAAGGAGAGGTCGCCGAGAAAGCGCGATCGTCCGAGCGGGCGATAGCCACAGCGGGCATCCTCAGGATAGTGACTTTTTTTTGACTTTGTGTGCGAGCATACAGCCAACTTAGACTTTACAGCATCGATCGGAGGATAGAGTAATTTAAATTATCTTTAATATGCGTGTTGAACCCTGTTGTCAGTCATTATTAGCCGAAATTCTCCCAATAGTCGATCCTAGTGAAAAAGGTGTTTGTCTTGATGTAGGAGTAGGAACATTTGCTTTTTATTGTGAAATGTTTGCCAAATTAGGTTTTTCTACTATTGCAGTTGAACCTTTGCCAGTCAAAAAATTACGTCAAATTTGTCATAATAACAACATTAATTTAATTGAAAGTTGCCTTTCCGATCGGAATGGCAAGCAAACATTATATTTAGGTAAATTTGCAGGTATATTTAATCAAAATTTTAATTCCTTATCACCTGAATGGTTTGGTTCTTCTACCGAGTCTAAAGAAGTTCAAGCCATAACTTTACCTGAATTGCTTAACACAATTAAAGCCGAAAAAGTCACCTGTTTAAAATTAGATATTGAAGGTTGGGAATATTCAGTAATTAAACAATTACCAGAATTATCAGAATCTTTACTTCCCTCAATCATAATGTTTGAATATGGAGGAGGATTCAACAGACGCAAAGGTGATAAAGGTTGGTCTCCTCAGTTTTTTGATGGTACTAAAGAATCATTAAATATCTTAAGAAAATGCGGTTATAGTTCTAGTCTAATGATAGATTATGCCCCGAAAACTCAAGAAAAACTATTTGATTTACAAGCCATAGACTTAGATATTGATGCCCTTTTTCCGACTAATGCAGTCTATGGCAATATTATCAGTTTTCGTAACTGTAATTATCCAGAAAATAAAATTGCTCAAATCTGTAGTTCGTATTACAATACAGGCTTAATAGATCGGTTAGTCAATAAAATAATTTCCCGATAATCAACCCCACAATAGTTGTTTGCTGCCAAATTATCTTTTCCTGGAAAAACCATAAGTATTGTTACTCATGACACTATTCATCGATCGGCTTCTTTGCTTAAACGGAACTTACCCCCTGCGGGGGTAGTTCTGGGGGCTGTATTATTTGTCCCGTCTCGGTTTTAGCGACTTGACTGCCGACAAACCGTAGTCATGTATTTAAGATTTTCTCAATATTTAGGGCGAGAGTATTGTTCTCTGATGAATTTAAGCAAAAACCCCGCCACATAAGGGTTGTCAGAGATTGTAGTCATGTAAAAGACTTGGAGGCTCCGGGCAAGTCTCACCTCGCAATGGTTTCAGACGGAACTTACCCCGCACACGGGGTAAGTTCCGCTTAAAGTCTAAGTTACCGCATCTAGCCGATCGGGAAAGGTTCAGCCTTAAACTTTTAACTTACGGGTTTTAAATCTAAAGCCTGTTGCATCGCTGCTAGTTCGTCGCGGTGTGCTCTGACAGTAACAAAGCTCTTGGTTTGGCTTCCCGACTCAGCAACTGATTCGAGTTTGAGGGAGACTTGCTCAGAGCGTCCAGCTTTTTTCCAGTAAAATACCCCCGCCAGCGGCGACAGCAGTACCAAAGCTAGGAAAATTTGACCCTGCTGGGGAACTAGCATTCCCAAAACCAGTCCCAAGCACAGAGCGCCACCTGCACTCAGGAGAGTTAAAAAAATAGCTAGAAACCAACTCGGCCTGACAAAACCCTCAAAGGTAACTTTATAGTTGGGGGCATCGACGGCTGCAACTCGGTAAGCTCTCTGGGCAAAATACTGTTGTAACTCGGTTAACAGTGACTCTTGAGCGCTCTCGGAAGCAAGCTTGACTTGTTCGATTCGATCTTTGACTGAAGCCTTGATGAAGAAAAACAAGCCAACAGCCAGCAGTAGCGTTAGCACAAATGTTGAAGGAAGAACAGCAGTATCCATCGGTAGAAGTTTGTGTAATTAAAACGATCGACTATTACTTTACAGAACTTGACATACGAAAGCGAGCGAGGACTTACGCAGACACTTTTTTACCAAAATTCGCAGAAAGCTTCTTCTGCAAGGCGTTTTTCTCCCCATCACCAAATTCCCATATCTCCCCATCATCCCTAATTTTCAAGTGACAATACGTAAGTCCTGACGCGCCGTGTAGATGCTTGAATCGCTGTGCGGCGATCGAGCAAAGCGAAGGCAATCGGGCAAATCGCTTTGCAAGTAGCGCCAGCATCTCCAGGGTTTAGGCATCCGATTCAAACTCGGCTAACCCGTGTGACCAGTTTCTAAGGCGCGGGGCCGACGCCCTGACGCGCCGTTTCCCTGACCGATGTACTCGTGCCAGAGACGAGCTAGGTCTTGAGCTTGGTGCCGCCACTCAGGGAGGATTTGATACATCCGCCGGGGACGGCCGCGTCCTTCTACTTTTTTCCAGTAACCGGTGATTACGGCTTCATCTTCGAGGAATTTCAGAGCGCTGTAGAGAACGGTATCAGAAAGTCGGTAGATGGGGAATTCCCTTTCTAGTTGGCCAATCAGTTCTGTACCGTAGGAATCTCCGCGCAATAACACCGAGAGAATGTAGCACACTGCTAGTTCCTTGTTTAGATAAACAGGAGGGGGGTCTTGAAAAAATTGATAGATATGTTCAAACTTCATCTGTCTTGTCCGCTGGAAACTCTCGTGATACCGTCAGGTTAACGGGAGAGGAAAGCGGGGCGGGGTGTGCCGCTTCCTAAGGATTAAGTGGGACACCGGGGAAACAGAGGTGCAGTATTTCCCCGGTAAATGTTGATTGCCCCAAAGGCTTGTCCTGCACTTCGGTAATGTTTGCCTGCGCCTTGGTTGAGCAGCGCTGACGTAACGCCGCTTACTAACTTCCTCTTCCAATCTATCGCAGCGACTATTGTCAAGTGTGCGACGATCGCCTGCAAGAGTTGGCAGTTAGTTCGGGAGTTGGTGTTTTAACTGAATTTGCAGTTGATGTTTGCGCTCAAGCGCAGGCTTTAAACCGAACTCAGGCCTAACATGGCGCGCAGTGTAAAAGTTAGAAAGACAAAAGTCGCTACAATCGAACTAATCAGGGCGATCGCAGTTGTCGGTCGATCGAGCAGGGGTTTGAGTCGCTCGAACAGGAAAAAGAAAATTCCCAGACATATCGTAATGAAAAAGCGGGGGTAGCGAGAGACGTTATTAATAAAATCTTGCATTGGCTTGGTGGGGTAAAGTGTCACAGCTCGATCTTTGACTGGTAACACTTGTGAGCGAGTTAGACAATTTTGGCACAGCCGGAGCTAAATCTGCCAATCGGGCGATCGGACATTTTTGCCGGCGATGCTGAGATATATAAATTCTAACGAAAACTTTTCGCCGATCGTTCCGGCACTGTACTGTTTAATGCCGCGCGACCTCCTGTAACAACTTCAGAAGTATTTATATTGAGTTCTAGTTGTGATAAATATTATAAGGCTGTTATTTCTAGATAAATGTCTGCTTCCGCACCTTTTCAAGTCTTGCCGCGTCCCTTTCTGAAATGGGCAGGAGGTAAAACCAAGTTGATGGGACAATATCAACCTTATTTTCCTGAAAAGTTCACAACTTACTACGAGCCTTTTTTGGGCGGCGGAGCTGTATTTTTTTACTTAGCACAGCAGCACCCTGGTTTGCAAGCTATTTTAACAGATATTAATCCTGAATTGATTAATGCTTATCGCTGTGTCAGGGATAAAGTTGAAGAGCTGATTCTACTTTTACAGGAGCATCAGTTAGAACACACCAAGGACAATAAAAGTTATTATTACTGGGTGCGATCGCGAGCCTACAAAACAGATACAGAAAGAGCAGCACGGTTAATTTACCTCAATAAAACTTGTTACAACGGTCTCTACAGAGAAAACTCAAAAGGTGAATTTAATGTTCCCATAGGTCGATACAAAAATCCTCAAATTTGTCAAGCAGATTTACTGCGATCGGTTTCCTCTTTACTCGCGCCCGCTCAAATAGAAGTGAGAAAGTTCGATGAAATTTTAGATTTTGCTACTAGCCGCGAAGACTTTGTTTATTTTGACCCGCCTTATTATCCTATCAGTGCCACGAGTAACTTTACGGCTTACAACAGGGATAATTTCAAAGAATCTGAACAGCTTAAACTGAGAGATATTTTTGCAGAACTTGCCGAACGGGACGTGAAAGTTATGCTGTCTAATTCTAACTGCGATTTCATCGAAAAAATCTACAGCGATACTCAAATTTTTCCAAATAAATGTCTGCCAAAACTCATTGAAATATCAGCATCTAGGGGAATTAATTCTAATAGTTGCAAGCGCGGCAAAGTCAAGGAATTATTAATACGTTCATTTTAAATTACACTTAAGCAAAGTTTCTACTTAAGCATACTTTGTCGGGCAACCCGTGACCTCAGAAACCGGTTTCTTCGTAAATTTATCGTGACTCAACGAAAAACTCGTAGAAACCCGGTTTCTAGCCCCCATCATTAAGCACTGACACTGTGACCTCAGAAACGCGGTTTCTTCCTATATTTTTAAGTATTCAAAAAAAAGTATTCAAAAAAATATTGTAGAAACTGGTTTTCAAAATCGGCCCGAAAAAAGGAAGTATTACCTATTGATTTTTCTGGACGTTAGGGATATAATTTAATAATGGGAGTGGGCAATTAAATTATATTTTTGTCAATATTCCCATTGTTAGATTATACTTCTAAAAAGTGTCAGAGTCAAGCTGTCAACCCAAAAAAAAAGGTGATTTTTTTTAAATTTAAAAAAACAAAAATATTCGATGACTAATAGTCTGTTACCGTGAATAATAGCAGTTTGCAAAAAAAAAGCAACTGTAGGGAAGCTCGAAAGGGCGATCGCCATCAGCCACGGACAAATCTTTATGGGTATTTCCTGATTACAGATGTTTGTTAGCCCAGGTAATGAAACCTTCGAGCTTGTGAACTGCCAACAGATTTTGATTGTCAGGAATTTGTTTTTTAAACCAGTCGATCGAACCTTGCCTCATACCGTCACCGCCCACTATAACAATAGTGGGCACCCTATAACAATTTTTAATATTTAAATTTAGGTAAGGATACTTCTCGTCTACTGAACCTTTGTCTTCTTGCCACTTGCACTCAACAATTAGACCCTGAGGAAACAAACCGGAACCAACAATATAAAAATCGACATTTATTTCAGTTTCATAGATGCTAGACCCGATATAAACCTGTTTAGCATATCGCTTGGGATTTTCAGTAGAGCTTAAGAGCCACTCTCGCTTGCGCTTTTTCGGCAACTGGGGACATATTTCGAGATACCCGTGGCCTCTCAACGTACCTTCTACAGTTGTTTCTAAAACCAAACCAGTTTTATTGGCTCTACAACCCCTATTCATTTTGTTGCCTCCTGAATATACTTTGAATTAAGCCGATCGCACTTGAATCACCCCTCGGTCAAAAACCCGTTTGTCAGTACCGATAGAACTGACAAACATCCGGTCTTCATAGACATCAAACGTCGCAAAACTCAGGCGGCTAGCAGAATACTCCGTCCACTCAGAACGCCCCACCGGACGAGTGCCCGCGCCGGCCCCGCAAATTAAATAAGTCGTACCGTTAATCGAGCGAGTGCGTTCGTAACTGTGCTCGTGTCCGTTGATATAAAGCTGCACGCCGTACTTTTGAAACAAAGGCACCAAAGTCTTAATAAAAGATTGATTCGATCCGTAGACGCCAGAAGAATAAATCGGGTGGTGGCCGAACACAACTTTCCAAGGTGCGGTGCTCTGACTCAACTCTTTTTCCAGCCAAACAAGCTGATTTTCCCAGTCAGCATTACGATTGGTATCTAAAGCAAAAAACTGTACCGGATCGCGGCGAAAAGTATAGTAGCGACCTTGCATATTAAAACCCGCATATTTAACCTGCGGGTCGCCGTTAGCAGTGCGGATGTCGTGATTTCCCAGACAAGCATAAAATTTTACGTTTTTCTGCAATAACGACCGATAAGGCCGCTCGAAAACAGCATTAATTTTTTCAATTTCGCCGTTATTGTAGATATTGTCGCCCGCGAGAACAGCAACATTAAAAGGGTTTTCCCGGTGATATTGCGCCATCGCCTCAGCCACAGCATACTGACCTTGGGCGCCGGTACCGGTGTCGGCTACCGAAATAAAGCGTAAAATAGGCGGTGAGGCCGGCAATGGGACGATCGCCCTTTCTGCCTCAACGTTAGAAGGCACAGCAGCTTTGGCGTCTGTACCCCAGGAAGTCCGAAGCTGAAACATTTTCCAGACTCCGGCAAAACCTAAGCTGCTGAGACTGCCTAAAATTAGAAAGTGACGGCGTTTGATGCTCATTTTGATTCAGTTACAACTAAGTTAAATGATAAATTAAGGTTGAGATGGCTCAACAAAAATTTATCTCGTTTAGATATATTTGCAACGCCCCAAGGCAAAGAAAATGTCAGAAGAACAACTAAACCAGTCAACTCCAGAAGCCTCTCAATCTCCGACACCGGAGGTTGATTCGGCCGCAAAGTCTGCCCCCACTGGCAGCAAAACTCAAAATGTCAGCAGCAGCGTTCCCAACAATCAGAGAATCAAAGCTTTGATTGCCTCGATTGGGAATTTGGGAAAAAAAGGGAAAAAATTAGCAGCCGAACCCCCGTTGCAGCCCCAAAAGCCGATCGCACCCACTGCTTCAGACTCAGCAACAGCAACTCCTCCGGCTGTTGCTGCAGAAGTTAACAGCGTGCCGCCAAAAGTTGCTGTAAAAGTTGATAAAAAGCCTGTATCCCAACGCCCGGAAGGGAGTTTTTTAGAGAAAGTCGTTGTACTTTGGCAAAGTATTGTGCGGCTAGTGCGATCGTTACTGCCACCATCTGCCAACGAGAAGCTGTCCGATCCAATTTTAAACGCCGCCATAGCAGCAACTCTGATCGTTGCAGTCGGTTTAACTTTCAACAGTTTCTCGGCAAAACCGCCGGACAAAGTAGCAAAAGTGCCTCTCCCAGCAGCGCAGCAGTCGCCGCCAACCTTTGGCGATTTTGTGGCGCCGGAAACGCCGAAATCGCCAGAGGCGATCGTACCGTCAGCGCCAATCTCTACCAAATTCAAAAGCAAGTTGCCCGATTTAGTGGCGCCGGAAAAACCGCAACCAGTAGAACTTATCCCACCGCCGCCGCTGACGCCCGAACAGTCTCTGATTGCTGCGATTCAAAATCAAGTTACTGAGATTAAGAATCGACTGGGCGGCGGCTTAGTTGAGTCTGTTCAAGCTAATTTTTCCAGCAGCATTTTGACGGTAAAAGTCGCTGAAGATTGGTACAAACTCAGCGAAATCGAGCAAAATCAACTAGCAACTAAGATGTGGAAGGAGGCTAATTCACTCAATTTCAGCAAGTTAGAAATTGCTAATAGGGAAGGGAATTTAATAGCTAGGAGTCCAGTTGTTGGTTCCGAAATGATTATTTTGGATAGAGGGATTAATTAGAATTTAAATTGTCTGTATTTATCAACCATCAGACCAGCCTTACAGTCCAGGAAGCAAAACTTAATTATGCAGTAAGGTGCGCAGTTCGCACCTTACTGCTGTTAATTTTTTTGAGGATATCGAACTTTTCCCAAATCCGACAGAATGCTAACATTAAATTAATTAACTTTGAGGAAAATTGAAAAATGACAATTTTAACTCAAGCCGAACAAGTAGAAATTGAATATCCCAACAGCGACGGAGAGCCGATGGCTGAAAGCGACATCACGCGCGATTACATGACTTACAGCGTTGAAGCTGTCAACCTTTACTTTCAAGAGCGTTCTGATGTTTACGTGTCAGCCAATTCTTTCATTTATTATGAAGAAGGGAACAATCAGGCAGTTGTGGCCCCGGATGTTTATGTGGTGTTTGGAGTAGCCAAACGCAAAAGGGATAATTATAAAGTTTGGGAAGAAAGGGGAATTACTCCCGATTTTGTGTTAGAAATTACTTCGGAAACAACTAAAACGAAAGACCAAGAGACCAAACCGGAAATTTATCGGGCTTTGGGAGTTAGGGAATATTTTCAGTACGATCCGTCGGGAGATTATCTGAATCCGATTTTACAGGGAGTACGTCTGATAAACAATCAGTACGAGCCGATTTCAGCCAACAATATCGCTTTCGATACGCTGTGGTTGTTCAGTGAAGTGCTGGGACTGGAATTGCATATAATTTCAGGAGAATTGAGGTTTAGAGTTCCTCAAACGGGTGAGTTTTTGAAGACTCACAAGGAAGAAAACCTGGGACGACTGGCAGCGGAGTCAGCTTTGCGATCGATCGTAACTCAACTCTTAAATTCTGGAATGAGTCTGGAACAGGTAGCGCAAATGATGAATTTATCAACCGTGGAAGTGAGACGATTGGTAGGGGAAAACTTTTGATCGATCGCACTTTTCCAAGATATCAAGAATAGTGCGATCGAAGTATGGCAAAAAATGTGAATAGTCAACAGTCAGGACTCAAAAATTAGCTAATGACTAGAAAGGCTTATTAGTAGGTTTAAAACCCTGCTTTTGAAAATAGGTTCTAAATACCTCTTGAGCAATTGGTGCCGCCGCTACAGCACCATATCCGCCGCCTTCAACTATAACTGCGATCGCAACTTCCGGTTTGTCAGCGGGAGCAAAACCTACATACATAGAATTGTCAGGATGACCTGGCATTTCCACAGTCCCAGTCTTACCAGCACTTAAAGGAATAGTACCGTCATTCATGGCGCGGCCTGTACCTTTTTTCACCACGTCAATCAATCCTTGTTTAACGACATTTAAAGTGGCAGGCTTAATACCTGTTTGAATTTTTTGAGTTATAGGAGTATTGGTTTGAGAAGCCAATAAATGCGGCTGCACTCGCCAACCGCCATTGGCAATAGTTGACACCATCACGGCCAATTCTAAGGGAGTACAAAGTACCAAACCCTGACCGATCGCCATTGTTACCGTATCGCCAACGTACCAATCTTCACCATACATTTTCTGTTTCTCTGCTGGGATCGGAACTTGACCGTGATTGGCGCCGTCTATCCCCAAAAGATCTAAATTAATAGTACCGCCAATGCCCATTTTTTTAGCCCATTTCGCCATTTCTTCCGGCCCTGCAGTCATACCTACTTGATAGAAAAACGTATTGCTGCTGTAGGCTAAAGCATCGCGGAAACCGATAACGCCGTAACCGGCGCCGTGTTCGTTAAAGGAAATTCCGCCGATGTTAATTGAAGCAGAACTTACCAAAGTCGAGTCAGGAGAAAACTTGCCCGACTCCATCCCGGCTACAGAAGTGACAATCTTAAAAGTGCTGCCGACTGGATAGCCTTGAACTGCCCGATTTAAAAATGGTTTGTCTGGCCCTTGCAGTCGATCCCATTCTTGTTGAGTCACCTTGCGGGTGAAAATATTGGGATCGAATGTCGGCCAACTAGCCATTGTTAAAAGAGCTCCGGTTTTTACGTCGATCGCTACAACGGCACCCAGGCGATCGCCCAAAGCTTTTTCCGCAGTTTTCTGCATATCTAAATCTAAAGTTAGCTGCACTGGTTTGCCGGGAATAGGGTCTTTTACACCTAAATCTTGGATTTCTTCGCCCTTAGCATTTACCTCGATTAAACGGTTTCCCCAAACGCCCTCTAAAGTTGAATTGGCTAATTTTTCCACTCCCATTTGACCGACGATCATCCCCATCGGATATGCAGGATTAGCTTTTAATTGATCTAAAGTAGCTTCGCCGACGTATCCCAAAAGGTGAGCTGCTAATTGCTGGTTGGGATTGTCTCGGCTCGATTCTACGCGAATTTCAACTCCCCGCAAAGCATTACTTTGTTCTCCCAAAGCGACGAAAGTACCGACATCGATATCCTTACTAATTCGCACTGGTAGGGCCGATCTGTAGCCTGCTGCATCGATTTTTTTGATAATTTCGGCAGCGGGAAGTTTGACGATCGGGCTCAGTGTAGCGGCGATCTCTTGCCACTCCTTGGCCGATCGCTCTTTTGGCCACACATAGACCGATCGAGATACGCGGCTGGCCGCAAAAATTTTGCCGTTGCGGTCTAAAATTTGACCGCGATTCGCTGCGACTGAAACAGGGCGAATGCGGTTATTTTCCGCCCGCTGTCGGTTGTAGGCTCCCTGTACCAGTTGCAGTTCGGCTAGACGAAATATCGGCAGCGTCACCAAGGTAGTGACTAGCAGCATAAAAATCATAACTTGGAGCGATCGGCTGCGTTGCCGTGAAGGATTGTCCAAGCCATTTTTGTCTAATCGGACTTGAGAGTTAAAAGAAAAATCGCCAGCCATATTAATTAATCTGCTATTTTTATTCAACTAACAGGTGGATCGGGTTGCGATCCGGATTATTTGGCGGAGGATACACCTATGATAACTTCTAACTCTTTAGTGACAGACATAAATTCTGTCGATTGGTAGAGGAATCAGCGGTTTTTTTTGATTAAGGTAGAGGTTAAATATCAGGTTTTATTGACAATTCAACTGTTAAGGAGGTAGGGGCGCTGTGGAACCGATCGATTTTTTGATTGCTTGGCTGGTGACGGGCAGCAGCTTGCTGCTAATTTCTCAACTGCCGATCGGAGTAGAAATTGACAGCACACCGAAAGCAGTAATTTCCGCTGCGGTTTTGGGAATGTTGAATGTTTTAATTTTGCCAATTCTCAAAGCAGTTTTTTTCGTGCCGAACCTGCTGACGCTGGGACTGCTTTCCGGCGTGTTTGCTTTTGTAATGAACGTGATTGTTTTTGCCTCGGCTGCGAAGTTAGTGGAAGGATTTAGCTTGCGGATGGGCCTTTGGAGCGCGGTACTGGGGGCGATCGCCTTGGCTGTAGTTAGCAGCTTTATCAACGGCGCACTGATTTAGCAACTCCCCTAGAAAAAGGGCGATAGAAATCGCCCGATATTTCCACGCCTTACCTGGCGCGTTTCGTTTGCCTAGAAGCGATTTCTGTCGCCGAATATTTCTTTTCGCTTCTTCCTTCTTCCTTCTTCCTTCTTCCTTCTTCCTTCTTCCTTCTTCCTTCTTACTTGCCAATCACCGACTTATAGGCTGTCACCTTAATATCAATCCCTGTAATATCTGTGCCGACAACAACAGCCGTCGCTCCTAAATCCAAGGCTGTTTTAGCCATTTCCGGCCCTGCGATCCCGCCTTCGCAGATAACGGGAACCTTAAGCTTTTCTACCATTTCCGCAAGCAAATCAAATCCGGGCGGCGAGAAATTTTTCGTCTGGGCAGTGTAGCCAAAAAGAGTAGTTGCTACAGTATCGGCACCAGCTTGGGCTGCCGCGATCGCAGCTTCTATTGTATCTACATCCGCCATCACTAATTTGCCCAATTCGCTGTGAATTCGCGCGATTAATGTCTTTAAATCTTCGCCGCCAGCAGGACGGTTTCTCAGAGTAGCGTCAACGGCGATAATATCGGCTCCAGAAGCGGCGATCGCCCGCGCGTCTTCAAACCGAGGAGTAATGTAAATCTCGCATCCCGGCAATTGCTGCTTCCAAATCCCAATTATGGGAGCTGATACCTGTTTTCGCACCGCTGCAATGTGAGCCGGAGTGTCAATCCGCACGCCCGAGGCACCTCGATTGACAGCGGTTCGAGCCATTGCCGCAATTACGATCGGATCGTGCAGCGGCGAATCTGCCGGTGCTTGACAAGAAACAATTAATCCTGTAGGAATTTGACAATTAATCATGGGGAATGGGGAATGGGGAATGGGGAATTGGGAATTGGGCGGAGCGAAGCGGAGGGATGGGGCATCGGGCATCGGGCATCGGGCATCGGGCATCGGGCATGGGCCAAACAGGTAATTGGGAATTGGGCGGAGCGAAGCGGAGGGATCGGGCATCGGGCATCGGGCATCGGGCTTTTTTTGTAATTTATTTCCTGTGCCCGATTGAACTCAAATAAGCGTTAAGTTTTGGTAGTAATTTATCGACAATTGGTTTAAATTTGCTTACTTCTTCGCTTGTGATAAGTTGTCTAGCATAGGCTAATCTTAACCAGTTTACTGTTTCGTACAAAGATCCTCTCGCAATTTTTACAAAACGCTGATTATCTCAGTCATTATAACGACCTCTTCCTTCAGCAATATTAGCACAGACACTATCAGCAGACCGAACGATCTGTTTACCCATCGTATCTTTTGTGAAGTAATCCCATTTTTTAACAATTTCCCAAATCTGATTCGCCAAACTTTCCGCCAACTTATAAACGGAACTTACCCCTGCAGGGGGTAGTTTCGGTGGCTGTATTCTTTGAGCTGTATTCGTTTTAGCCATTTGGCAGTTCCAATTTTGTAGCCATGTATTTAAGATTTTCTTAATATTTATAACCAAAGTATTGCTGTATCATAAAATTAACTCAAACCCGCTCCACATAAGGGTTGTAAAAAGTTGTAGTCATGTACTTGATTTTCCCGCTCCAGGAAAGTCTTGCCCTGTAATGGTTTCAGAAGAAATGAATCTTATGTGCGGGGTAAGTTCCGTATAAACCTCTAATTCCTCAAAATCAGGTCTTCCCATAATTGCCTCAAAAACTCAATTATATTAAATGCCCGATGCCCGATGCCCTGTTTGGCCGATGCCCCATGCCCCATCCCTCCGCTTCGCTCCGCCCAATTCCCGATGCCCTGTTTGGCCGATGCCCCATGCCCCATCCCTCCGCTTCGCTCCGCCCAATTCCCAATTCCCAATTCCCCATTCCCCATTCCCAATTAACCCTTACCAATCCCGGCCATTAAACAAATAATTTTGTCAAGCAATTGCTCGGGGTGAATCGGTTTAGCCAAACAATCGTTAGCTCCCGCTGTCACGGAAGATATCTCATCTGCGGGAATCTCCTTAGCGCTTAAAGCCAGAATTTTGATATTTTCAGTAGCGGGTCTTTGGCGCAGTTGGTGAATTATTTCGCAGCCATTCATACCGGGCAAACGCATATCGACAATCACAGCATTCGGCTGCAAAAGTTCAATTTGTTCCACCGCCGCCGAACCTTCAATCATCCACACCACTTGCAGTCCTGCGACTGTCAGGATCTCGCAAATCAGCATGGCAGTTTCTTCATCTTCTTCGACGAGCACCAGGCTGCCCCGCAAGGAGGAAGAATGCAGCGGTAAAGATGAATTAGATTTTTCATATGTGAATTTTGTGGATTCATCTTTGCTTTGAGTTTGGATGGGTATAAAAACGGTAAAAGTAGAGCCGACATCAACTGTAGAGTTGACTTCAATCGCACCGCCGTGAAGCTCTACTAACTGTTTAGTTAAAGCCAATCCCAGACCGGTGCCGCCGTATTCGCGGCGGTAGGGGGAATCCAACTGCTGGAATTTTTGAAACAAAAGCGATCGCTGATTTTCGGGAATTCCAATGCCGGTATCTTTGATTTGAAAAACAGCGGTGCTGCCAGCAGGTGCAATACCGGGACGCCGCACAGCAGGCGTTCGATTTTTATCTTCTGTAACCCAAACTCGCAGGATGACTTGCCCGCCTTCGGGAGTAAATTTAATCGCATTTCCTAAAAGATTGAATAGAATTTGTCTCAAACGGCGCGGGTCAGCGGTGAAGCGATCGCACTCTTGTTTGATCCGCTGTTCTTGCACCAGTTTCACGCCTTTAGCCACAGCTTTTTCTTTCAGGGCGTGCAGGCTCTGAGAAGCTAATTTAGAAATAGAAAATTCACTAATTTTTAATACTGCTTTTCCCGCTTCTACTTGCGATAAATCTAAAATATCGTTAATTAATTCTAATAAGTGGTCGCCGCTGTCTCGGATAGTTTGCAGGTACTGCCGCTGCTTTTGCACCGGCACTTGTTTGCTGCCAACTTTGCCGTAAGACCACCGCAGCAGGGTGTCGGAAATGCCGATGACGCAGGTGAGGGGAGTCCGCAATTCGTGACTCATAGCTGCCAAAAATTCGCTCTTGGCGAGGCTGGCAGACTGGGCAGCGACCAGTGCATCGCGCAGTTCTTGCGTGCGCTCTATTACGCGCTGTTCTGAGGTGCGCTTTTGCTGCTGGACTTCTGCATAAAGTTCGGCTTGGTAAATGGCGATCGCCAAATGTTCTGCTATTTGCCGCAAAAATGTTTTTTTGCTTTCTTCCCACTCCCGAACAGTACACTGGTGGGCAATTAGCAGCCCCCACAATTCGTCTTGAACTACGATCGGCACTAGCAACTTCGCCCGCACCTTCGCCCGCCGCATCAACTCTAAAAAACAAGGCTGCCAAGAGTAAGTTGTTTCCACATCCGCGACGCACAAAGCCAAACCTTTGCGATATTTCTCTCTGTCAATGACTCCATTGGTAAAACACTGCGCGCCTTCACTAAAATTCAGTACAGACGAGATAGCATCGCTGGCTAAAGCTTCGTAGGTGACGCGACCTAAATAGAAGTAAGACCCGGAATTTTTTGGGGTTTCGCCAGACCCAGAAACCGCCGCAGGTATTTCTTTACCTAACTCGTCATTGTGCGGCGCTGGGACTTTTTCAAATTGATAAATTAACAGACGATCTACTTCCAAAAACTCTCGCACTCGCTCGACTGCTTTTGACAAAATTACAGGCAATTCCAAACTCTGGCGGATTTGAGTTGTCACCTGATTCAAAAGTCGCTCTTGTGCGAGCTGCTGCTGCAAAGCATCTTCCACCGGCTGACAAAATGATGAAATGCAGGAACTGGGAATTTGTAAGTGATTGACGGCTTCGGAAATCTGGCGCTTTAGCGTTTCCGAATCTATCAGTTTGGGCGCGGATTTTCCCTGTATTTCTGTTTGGGTGTGTAGGGGCGGGCAACTGTTTTGGCTGGCATTGTCTGCGAGAATCTCCAACAAATTCAGGGTGAATTCGCTTTGAAGAACGGCAGAGTTTGGCTGTATATTTTTAATTGCTTGTTTCAGGGCGCGAAGGTCAATTTGCCGCGAGGGTGCGGGTGTTATTTCTGCGAGTTTGTCTGCGAGGGGAGAGAGGAAATTGGCGATCGCCCAGGGATCGAAAGTCAACTGCACATTCAATTGCGAATTGAGATTTTTTTCGCTGTGCTTGTGTCCGTTTATTGCGAACTCATCTAATAGATTGCCCCGCAGCAGCGCGCTAAACCGATCGGATACCACTGCTGCAAATCTTTCCGACGAGTTTTCCAGATTTTGAGAATCAGCGAGCGCATCGTCTGCCAGCCAAATCGCCCCTGGCATTTCAGCCATTTGCTGCAACAACTGGTAAGCAGCCTCAAACGTTGCTAGCGGCAAAGTCCGACTTAAGGTTTTTAGTTTCAATCTAGATATTTTCCCGGTTGTTTTAAAGAACAAAATATGAATGCCCCTGTTTTGGGGACGGAACCCGGGGCGCAGGAGGGGCGGCCGCTCCAACAGAGTTGAGCAGACTGGAGATCAAAGTAGTCAGAAGCCAGGGTCTCGTCAGGCCCAGGAGCCAGAAAGCTTATTTCTCCCTATAGTTGTCATTACTTTAAACAATCTTATTCCAGTATAATATTAATATATAATTTGTTAACTTCTACTTAACACTATCCGGGTAAATGAGCAATCCAACTCAACTCACCCCCGATTTCACGATCGGACATCTGCCGTGTCACCACTTCCAAGTGAGTGCTGCAACTCCAGGACAGGTAGTGGCTGAAAGATTCGAGCAAGAACCCGACCTGCCGGGAGTCATTATTACTCATGAATCACAGGTATTGGGCATGATTTCTCGCGTCAAATTTCGAGAGCACATGAGTCTTCCCGATCGCGTAGAACTTTACGGGACGCAGCCTATTCGAGCATTGTTAGATTTTATTAGAATTCCGCCTTTGCTGCTTTCGGAAAACTGGAAAGTTGACGATGCCGTGCAAGCGTCTCTCAACAGGCACAAAGACTTGATATATGAACCGATTATTGTGGTAATGGAAAACCGGACTTACCGCATTTTGGACATTCATACTCTGGTGATCGCTCAGTCAAAAATTTTAGCGCAAGCTAACAAAATTATTCAAAGATACCGAGTAGAAAGACATAAATATCAGGCGATAATTCAACAAGAACAGGCCAAGCTTCAGGAATGCAATGAACTTTTAAAAGCCCAACAACGTCAAACAGAAAAATCGCAGAGTAATCCCAGTAACCAAGTGGCCCTGGTCAAACAAGCTGAAGAAATTGCTCACATGAATCAGCGATTTGTGAGGATTGCAAAACTGATTTCTTCGGAAGGTCGCCAAGCATTTCAAGCTACTTTTCAAGGTGCTAATTCTATTTGCAACAATACAGATAAAATTTTGGGCGTTGGCAAAGCAATAGCTAATGATTTAGAAACGGTTAACCGCACTTCCCGAACCATCCGGGAGGCGATCGAACAAGTCAGGCATTTAGCAGTACAGGTAGCTGTAGTTACCAATCAAATGGGAAGTCAGCCCAGCGGTCTGAGCCAAGTGAGTCTGGAAATTGGCAGACTGGCAAGTAAAACTTTTGAATTGGGAACTCAAATGGAGCAAATTGCCAGCCGGTTTAAACTTCGCGTTCACGAACTCACGGAGGCAGCAAGAGCGGGTGCGAATGTGGCTAAATCCGTGACCATCAAGATCGATCGCGCGGAAATGGCCCTGTTAGAGTTGGAGGAATTAATAGCGGAAAAAGATTTCAATTCACAGACCGCTATCAAACAACCTTTGGGAGTCATAAAAAGTGTTACCGCTGATTCTTTAGTTAAAGATATAAAAAACGCCGAAGTGGCGGTTTCCGAGTTGGAAAACTTAGTTAAGCATCAAGATTCATCGCAATATCTGATTCAAAAAATTCAGCAGGCGCTGAAGTCAAAAAAGCCATAAAGTACCCTGGAGAATTCGATGAAACATTGGGACAGGTAAAAAAAACTCAAATAATAATTTACCATTACACTATATTCAAGAATACTATTTGTTAGACTGAGGGTGGGAAAATTTAAAATAAACTAGGAAAAAGGTTACTTAAGTATCCCAACAATTCGATAAAAATTCAGTCAATAAAATAGATTAAACAACAGGTTACGCTTATGAAAATTCTGCTGGTAGAAGACGACACAATTACAGTCAGTTTGCTTACCCAAGCGCTGAACTCTCACAATTACAATGTTAATGCGGCAGCAGACGGTGAAACAGCCTTGCATTTGGTGCAGGCATACGATTACGACCTGATTGTTTTGGATGTGCTGATTCCTAAACTCGACGGCATTAGTTTGTGTCGGAAATTGCGATCGTCCGGCTGCCAAATGCCGATTTTACTGCTAACAGCGCTAGATAGCAGCAACGATCGAGTCCAAGGTTTAGAAGCGGGTGCAGACGATTATGTGGTCAAACCCTTTAATCTCGAAGAATTAATCGCTAGAATTCGGGCTTTGCTGCGCCGGGGTAAGGCAACTTTCTCGAGTACAAATTTGAGCTGGGAAAAACTGCAAGTCAACCCGGACACTACGGAAGTAACTTATGGGGAAAAAGTGCTGCACTTGACTCCCAAAGAGTACAATTTGCTAGAACTTTTCCTGAGAAATCCCCGGCGCATTTTCAGTCGCAGCGCCATCCTCGATCGCATTTGGTCGGCCGGCGAGTTTCCTCAGGAAGAAGCAGTTACCGCTCACATCAAGGGGCTGCGGCAGAAGCTGAAAGCAGCCGGGATGACTGTAGATTTAGTGGAAACCGTGTATGGATTGGGCTATCGGCTCAAAAGTCTGCCGGAGGATATTGAAAACCCAAAAGTTGCGCAGGAAACGGCAAAAACTGCTAAAAGTCCAGAGAGTTTATCTGCTGAATCTAGCGGGTATAGCCGGGAATTAAACAATGACGAACGCCGCCTCAAAGTCATGAGTGTGGTTGCCCAAATGCGGAGGAATTTAAAAGCTAATTTTATAGAAAAAGTAGCGGTATTCGAGCGCGCGATCGCTCAACTGAAAAACGGAAGCTTGGAGGGCGAACTGCGCGAGGAAGCCCAGGCTCAAGCTCACAAATTAGTCGGTTCTTTGGGAACGTTAGGGCTGCCGAAAGGTTCGGAAGTTGCGCGCGAGATAGAACATTTGTTCAAGGCGGAAAACATCTGGAAACCGGGGACGGATCGGCAGATTGAGGGATTTTTACATAAACTCAAACAGATATTCGATCGCCCGTCGCCCGAACCAGAAGGCGATTTGGTTCCTGCGGTTTCCCAAAAGCGCCGAATGCTGATTGTTGATGATGATACTTTTGGAAGCGATCGACTTAAAAAAGTAGCATCCGGTTCCGACTTTCAGATAGAAGTCGTTAACTCTCCGCAAGCGGCAAGAAATGCGATTTCTCAACAGCCTCCCGACGCGATTTTGCTGGATTTGACATTTTCCAGATCTCAGGAAAACGGACTTTCTCTCTTAGCCGAACTCCGCAGTGAAAAGCCCGAAATTCCGGTGATGGTTTTTAGCGGGCACAATCAATTGAGCGATCGAATAGAAGTTGCTCGTTTGGGAGCTTCCGGCTTTTTACACAAATCTATCCCCCCAGCAGATATACTCAAAGCAGTCGCCCAAGTTCTCGACCAGACTGGCCCTGCTGAAGCAAAAGTTATGGTGGTAGACGATGACGTGCATCTATTGGCTGCACTGCAAGCGATCCTACAACCTTGGGGATTTCAAGTAACAACATTGGACGATCCCGAAAAGTTCTGGGAGGTACTCGAAATGACTTGTCCGGATTTGCTAATTTTAGATGTGGAGATGCCCGGTTACAGCGGTATCGAGCTGTGTTTGGCAGTTCGCAACGATTTGCGCTGGAGCAAGCTCCCCGTGCTATTTTTGACGGCTCATTCCGAGTCGGAAACAGTGCGCCAAATGTTTGTCGCAGGTGCTGACGACTACGTGAACAAGCCGATCGTGCAACCGGAATTAATTGCTCGCCTCCTGAATCGTTTGGAGCGAACTCAACTGAGGAACAGACTGGCTCAGGCACAGCGTTAATCCATTTTAGATTTAACAAATTAAATAATTAAAAAATTGAAGCATTGGGAATGACTGATGAGATCTGGGTTTCGATCGCTGACTTACAGTTGTATTCTTTTTTTAAACTCGTATAACTAGGAGGAAATATGCAGTGCGTGTCCGAAATAGCTCGGGAAGCCTTAGCTAAGACTTGGGATTGTTTGATTGTGTGATTCGGACTCGGTGGCGTTGATTGATGTTTGCCCGTCATCAAGAACATACACTAATTTAGAGAAGTATTAATCATAGGAAAGCAATGGTATTGCCCTCAGACACAGGCAGTCTCAATGACAGCGACTGCGAACTAATTTACGCGCCAGCTTCGATTCAACCTCACGGCATCCTTTTGGTGCTGGAATGTCCTGTGTTGAAAATTTTGCAAGTTAGCAACAATACTTTTGAGGCTCTCGGCATTTACCCCGACGAACTTTTGGGCAAATTTTTACATGAATTTGTCGATGTTGAGGAAATTGAGGCTATAGAAAAAGCTTTATTTGAAAACAGTCATCACTCTAACGGTATCAGATTATCCTTCAAAAGTCAAAACTGCCAGTCTTTTTTTCAGGGAACGCTGCATCAATCTAGTTCAGCATTAATTGTTGAATTAGAGTCGGTTGTTTCCCCAAAAGCTAGCGATAGTTTTAATTGCTATCATTTAGTCCAAGAGCCGATCGACAAAATCCACAAAACACCAAACCTGCAAGTGCTGTGTCAGACAGCAGTGGCAGAAGTGCGGAGGATGATCGGTTTCGATCGGGCGATCGTCTATCAATTTGATGCCACAGGTGCGGGGGAAGTTGTCGCCGAAGACAAAGTAGAAAGTTTGCCTCCTTTACTGGGACTGCACTATCCGGCTGCCGATATCCCCCCCCAGGCAAGAAACTTGTTCAGCATGAATCTAATTCGGTTTATTCCCGATATTAACTGTCAGCCTGTAGAACTAATTCCTGAGTGCAATCCGCTGACCGGTCGCCCCCTAGATTTGGGCTTCTCTTTGTTGAGAACAGTTTCCCCTTGCCACGTTCAATATCTCAAAAACATGAACGTTACCGCAAGCATGACCCTGACTTTAATTAAAGATAAAAAACTCTGGGGATTGATCGCCTGTCACCACCCAACACGAAAGTACGTTAACTACGAAACAAGAACGGCTTGCGAACTGCTAGCAAAGTTTGTGAATCTAGAACTCAGCTACAAACAAGATGGCGAAGACCGGGAATATGCAATTAATTTAAAAGAACTTTGTCATAAATTTGTCACGAATATTTCTCAAAAACACTCCTTTGTAGAAGGTTTACTTAAATCCCGAGATGAATTGCTCGCCTTAGTGGGTGCTAGCGGTGGAGTTGTGTGTGCTAATGAAAATTTAACAACCATCGGCAAAACCCCGGACTTGGTAGAAATCAAAAACTTAATTGCTTGGATAAAAACTCAAATAAATAATGATATTTTTTATACAGATTTTCTCTCAAAACTGTATCCGCCATCCGGGAATTTTAAAGAAGTTGCTAGCGGTTTGCTGGTGCTTACCATATCCGAAATAAAAAATTATTATATTTTGTGGTTCCGTCCCGAAGTAATTCAAACTATCAACTGGGCCGGTGAACTAGAGTGGTCAATTAAATTAAAACGGGATGGCAGCAAGCTGAGGTCTCCTCGAAATTCCTTTGAGTTGTGGCAAGAAACTGTCAGGTTAAAATCTTTGCCTTGGCAGCGGTGCGAAATTGAAATAGCCCGAGAACTTCGAGTTGCTATTACTAGCATTGAGTTGCGGAAAATGAATCAGCAGCTCAGCTTAGCTTTGTCGGCTACCAAAATCGGATTTTGGGACTGGGATATGCAGAAAAATCGCATTGTTTGGTCGAGGGAACACGAAGAGTTGTTTGGGTTGGCCCCGGGAACTTTTACCGGAACTTATCAAAGTTTTATAGCTTGCGTTCACCCAGAAGATTTAAACAGTATTCAGAATGCTATAAATCAGGCCCTGGCCCAGCGAGGAGATTACTGTCACGAATACCGCGTGGTTTGGTCGGACGGCAGCATTCACTGGATTGAGGGGAAAGGTAAGTTTTTTTACAACGAAGCAGGCGATGCAGTGCGGATGGTGGGGACAGTTACAGAAATTACCGATCGCAAAGCTAGAGAATTACAGTTGCGCCTGTTGGAATCAGCAGTCACCACCACTAACGACGCCGTATTAATTACCGAAGCTGAACCGATTGAGGAACCGGGCCCGCGAATTATTTATGTCAACCCAGCTTTCACGCGGATGACCGGCTATACGCTAGAAGAAGTTGTGGGCAAAACGCCGCGCATTTTGCAAGGACAAAAAACAGACCGCGCCAGTCTCGATCGAATTCGGACAGCTTTGAAAACCTGGCAGCCGCTGCGAGTTGACACGATCAATTACCGCAAAGACCGGACGGAATTTTGGGTAGAAATGAGCATTGTCCCCATAGCGGACAAAAATGGTGAGTTTACCCACTGGGTATCAGTGCACCGCGATATTAGCGATCGCAAACTTGCTGAAGCCGCCCTCCAACAGCTCAACGAACGGTTAGAAATGCGAGTTTTGCAGCGAACCAGAGAACTAGAAAGCTCTCAAGCAGAACTGCGGGAAAGCGAAGCTTTATTTCGCTCTCTGAGCGAGAGTTCCCCCGTCGGCATTTTCAAAATCGATGCTGAGGGGAAATGTACCTATACAAATCCCCGCTGTCAAGCAATTGGCGGCTTCGCACCTGCTGCAGCTTTAGGAGACGGCTGGATGCAGTTTGTTCACCCCGAAGACATCCAACTAATTCTGTCTAAGTGGTCCCAATCGCAATCGCTAGATGGGGAATTTTCCTGCGAATTCCGCCACATCCAGCAAAACGGAACAATTCGGTTTTGTCGGCTTAAAACAGCTCCGATTTTTTCCGACAGATCTCAACTAATCGGTCACGTCGGCACAGTCACAGATATCACAGAAAGTCGGGCAATTGAAAAAATGAAAAATGAGTTTATTTCGATTGTCAGCCACGAACTGAGAACTCCGCTTGCCTCCATTCGCGGTTCTTTAGGTTTGCTGGCGACTGGGGTACTGAAAAATCGACCGGAAACTGCCAAACAGATGTTAGAAATCGCTTCGAGCAATACCGAACGGTTAGTGCGTTTGGTCAACGATATTCTCGACTTAGAGCGGCTCGATTCGAGCCAAGTTACCCTCGTCAAGCAGTGGTGCGATGCCCAGGTTTTGATGCGGAAGTCTGCTGAAGCTGTACTTGCTTTGGCTGCGGAAAATAACATTGATTTGTCGATTTTGCCCGAAACGGCAAAAATTTGGGCTGACCCTGACAGGATCGTTCAACTGCTGGTAAATTTGTTGAGCAATGCGATTAAATTCTCGGCTCCGGGAAGTACAGTAACTGTCAGGGTTGAAGATTTGGGCGATTCCCTACGGGATAGCTACGCTTCACGGATTTTATTTGAAGTCAAAGATCGAGGCCGGGGGATTCCTGCTGATAAACTAGAAACTATCTTTGGACGGTTTCAACAGGTCGATGCTTCTGACTCCCGCCAAAAAGGAGGTACGGGTTTGGGTTTGGCTATCTGTCGCACCATCGTGCAGCAGCACGGCGGCAGAATTTGGGCCGAAAGTGTTGTCTCAGAAGGCAGCAGTTTCTATTTCACAGTGCCTGGACCGTTGGAAAGCTAAGGGATGAGAATTAAATAAAATCCACTTTTCATGACTGTTGTGGGATGGGCTCTCGTAGCCCGTCCCCGATAGACGGGCTACGAGAGCCCATCCCACAAGAAAAAAGGGAAATTATTTAATTGACGATCCTAAGGGGGCAAAAGTTTGGAGTTTTGAGATTGCTTTGATAAGATTTCGCGAAAGCTCAAGTTCCTGGCAACCCACGCGGGTAGGATGATTTTGGGAGGCTGATAGGTCGATTTTTCTGTTCGGGGTGAAAGTAGGTGAGCGGCACAATATAGCAAGCGCGCCCGATGATTAAGCTGTCGCGCATTTAAATTGTATATTCTCCGCGGGCGGGCGGGACGCCCACCCCACAAGACGGGGAATTGTTTTTTAACAGACAATTTACAATGTAGAACAGCTTAGGACGTTTTTAATTGCTGAAACTCTTTATTTTATTGCTTCTTCCTGCTGCTATATCTGTGAATAAAGCGGGTTGATGAGCCAGGGTGCATAATTCCTTTTTCAGTTTACCATTATTAATTTAACATTTGAGTTTTAATTATGTCAGCAAAGCGCATTTTGGTAATCGATGATGAAAAAAACCTCTGCAGCGTGATTCAGGCCTGCCTGGAATATTTAGGCGGCTGGTTTGTACTAAGCGCGCCCGACGGCAGCCAAGGATTGCTGTTAGCTGAAACTCAACTCCCTGACGCTATTCTGCTAGATGTGATGATGCCGGATATGGACGGACTTACTCTGTTTGGTTTGCTGCAAAACAATGCGGCTACTCGGAAGATTCCGGTGATTTTCCTGACGGCTAAGGTGCAGGCGATGGATTTGAGCGACTTTGCTGATTTGGGGGTAGCAGGGGTGATTGCCAAGCCTTTCGATCCTTTGAGTTTGGCACAGCAAGTGGCGGAAATGCTGGGTTGGGAACCGTTGTTTTAAACTGGGGTAAAATGCGATCGGATGATTTGTTATAGCACCTCAAAAAAGTTTTGCTACAATTATCTCTCTTATACCAATGATTAAAAGTCCCATATCTCTCTAATGACAAGACATTACCGTTTGCCTGTAGATGCTGGGTTACAATATATATGTAGCTCTCTTTTACTGAAGCGGTATTGTTTTAAACGCTGATTTCTTAGAAGTTCCAGAGCTCGCCTCATGGACTCGGGGTTTTTTGTTTCTCGCAAAGTCGATCGGCTACTAAGCTGTTCGGCATTTAAATTGTATGTCAAAAAAAATAAAAGTCTTGTGGGGTGGGCGTCCCGCCCGCCCTGAATATACAATTTAAATGCGCGACAGCTTAACATATTTACACGCAGAATAAATACTGTATAAGTTACGCGGACTTGCCTCAAGAAATCGGGTTTTTTAACCCGAGATCTCAGATGCAGCGAATTTTTTGGTCAACAACCCGGTTTGTGCTAATCCAGCAATTACCCGCGCTTGCCTCAGAAACCGGGTTTTTTAACCCGCACTCGCGAATGCAGCCAAGTTTTTTAGTAAAAACCCCGGTTTCTGCGTAAGAGTTGCAGTTTGTGCTTCGGCCAAAGTATATTCACCAAAAAGAATGATTCTCTTCATAATTTCCTCATATTTTTGAGATAATCTTTACTTCTAGCTCTTGAGTTGAAAGTCGATCGCACTCTCAGCAGCATCCCGCTGGCAAACAACAAACCTGTTGTCAGAGAGGTTCCGGTCAGTAACTGTACTTTCTATTAAGTGGTGCGACAGCACAACCAACCTGAATAAGTCAGGAGTTACGCACTGTATACCAAACAAACCGGGTTTTTTAACCTGGAAAAACCTGGTTTCTGCGCAATTACTTTAAATGTTGGCAGGAGAAATCAATGAAAAAAAAATCAATAACTGAGGATGTGATTCGCGCTCTCGAATAACACCACAAAAATAAGTCGCTCATTTTGTCAAGAGCCAAACTCGCAATTATCGCTAACAAGCCAAACCAAGTCTGAGTAAGTTTTTGAAAGAGTGTGGAGATTTTTCAAATGTCAGATCAGCTATCTTCTAAAGGTAACAACAAAATTCTGTGCTATTACGCAAATGTTACCAACCTAACTCAGGTAGTTCGGATTGAAAACATTCCTAATTGGTACTTTGAAAGAGTGATGTTTCCGGGACAGCGACTGATGTTTGAAGCTGCTGCTGAAGCAGTATTAGAAATTCACACTGGTGCGGTGGCAAGTGCTATTTTATCGGACAAGATTCCCTGCTACGTGCTGCGGGTTATAGAAGAGGTAAGTTCCGAGAGCGAGCTGGTGATTCCCGAAGAACGATTGGCGCTATTAGCCCGCTAAGATTCAGCAGAAATCACACGAGATCGAGATCGGCAACAAAAATATTAGTTAACGAGTGGGGACTGGGAAAATGCAGAAAAATCTTGTCAATATTACCTTAGCTGTAGTCACAGAGGAAGTAGAAATTATCTTGGAGTCTTATCCGACGCATCCCTACCAACAAGCTTTTTCGCCCTCGGGCTTGCGGCAGGATTTAATTGCTTACGTGCTGAGCCGAGTTCCTAATAGATATACTGCGATCGACTCCGGCGAGTCGGTGTCACACCAAACAGTCCAGGTTCGCTGTTCTTCAGAACAGTTGCTGCGCATAGAAAATTTGATTCATGCTGGCATTCGCGACCTGCTGCACAGCTATCAGAAGATAGATTACCGCCTTCCCGAACAAGTTAAATCCGGTTCGAGAGTAGCTACTTGATTTTGATAGTTTGTCGCAAGGGAGATGCCGATGGGACGATCTGACTTTTGTAAAAAGCGTTGTTTAGGAGTGTTCGCTGTCACAGCACAGCACAGCCTATATGTCTGGCTTCGCGAGATCGCAGCGAACACTCCTGTGAAATATCGTTCAAGACTTTTGGTAATCGCAGCAGCGATCGCACGGGCCATTGGGATTGACAGCACAGCGCAGAATTTCCGATCGAGCATTAAAGCGGCAGCTAGCATCTCCGATAACCCAGATGCCGCTGACAAAAGTTCTTTCCCTCGGCGGTGCGACAGACTGCACGTACAGGGCAATTTTTTGCAATCGGTAGCGGCCGGATTTGAGTTGATAGCGGTGGTGGCGTTCCAAGACAGCGTAGGTTTCTCCCTCTAAATCTAGATAGTTCCCCGGTTGCGGCGTCCAATCCAGCCGAATGCTACCTAAAGATTGGCGGGGGTGAGAGAGAATCACCTCTACAGGTAAAGTATTTTGTTCCATCTGGCGGTGCGTTCGCGACTACACGCTGATGGTATCGCACTCTCCGTTTCGATCGAGACGCGGTGGAGATTCCGCACAGATTTTCAGGGTTTGCGGGACTTGAGGTGCTGGGAATGCGTTTGTAGTGAAGATTTGATTCCTTTGATTTTCCGCAATCAAAATTTCCAAAAATATGCCATTCCTTCCATGATTCCCCAAGCACAAGCAGAACTAGCTAAATAATGATTTTTAGTGCCGCATTCGCGATGCCATTCTAAGAGTTCTGACAGAGCATTAGCAACGATTACTCCCAGGACATCCTGTTCAAACATATTGATATCATTGCCAGAATCGCCGCAAACTAATGTTGCTTCAGATGGAATTTGCAGGCGCTTTTGTAAATAAGTAAGGGCATTGCCTTTATTGCTAGTCTGCGGTAAAATATCTACATTGCGATTGCTGCTAAAAATGATTTGAGCTGCCAGTCCCGATTGAGTTAATTTTTGCTGCAATGCCTGGAGAGTCGAGCTGTTTTCTGCTGCTGGTTCCAGACAATAACTGATTTTCCAAGGATTTTGTTCTTTTGGGGATTGGGATTTAAGCTGAGAAAACTGCTGACCTAAAGAGACGATCGCCATTTTATCCCAATCTTGAGAAAGATATTCCGCCCAATCTAAATCGAGGGTTCCGTCTTGGTAAATTTCGCTGCCTACACCTGCGATCAAATAGTCAGGTGCTAGCAGTTGCTTTTCGGCAATTAATTCGCAAGTTGAAGCATGAGAACGCCCGGTAGCGTAAACCAAACAAATTTGCGATCGCTTTGATTGCAAGCGCTGGTTTAAAACTTGAGTTGCTTCGTCATCTCCGACTAGCGTATTGTCTAAATCTGTAACTAATAAAAACTTCATTTGGGAAATTAGTCATCAGTCATTAGTGATTGGGAATCGATCGCTTCCTAAAATTATTTTAAGTATTTATCAGAATTTGTTAAACCAAGCACATTTATAACCAAACTGATCGTTTAAGATGGGCCAAATTTAATTTTCAACAAGTGGTGTGAGTGTTTTTGTGAATAATTCAACCTCCGTTAAAGCTTTTTGGCTGTCTTTCTTGATTTCTGGTGTGGCTTTGGAGCCGATCGCAGCAACAGCTCAAATTCAGGATACCTTAACTCCAGAAGTTGCGCTAGAGGGTAGTGCCGTCCCTGCTGCTACCCCAGACGCGGCGCCTGCTGCAGGTAAGATTGAGATACCGCAGTTAGCGGCGATAACCGCAGAGACTAACTCAGCAGTCGATCGCCCTTTACCCGAAACAGATATAGCATGGGTGAATCGTGCTTTACCCGAAACAGATACAGCAACAGGCGATCGTGCTTTACCTCAAACAGATATAGCATGGATGAATCGCGCTTTACCCGAAACAGATGCAGCAGTCGATCGTGCTTTACCCAAACAAGATAAAGCAACAGTCGATCGTGCTTTACCCAAACAAGATAAAGCAACAGGCGATCGTGCTTTACCCAAACAAGATAAAGCAACAGGCGATCGTGCTTTACCCAAACAAGATAAAGCAACAGGCGATCGTGCAACAACAGCCCCAGAAATAACGGAGGCAATTCGCGAATTGCCCCCACAGAAGTTAGAAATTGCAAACTCTCCTGAGTCTCAAAACGTTGCTGAAGCCAGCAAAGTTGCCGACATCAGCAGCGAGACTGGCACCGCTGATGACCTCAGCATACAAGAAGACGCAGCACAAGTCACCTCTGTTTCTCAACTGTCCGACGTGCGGCCTACAGATTGGGCTTTTCAAGCACTACAATCCCTAGTAGAAAGATACGGCTGCATTGCGGGATATCCAGACGGCACATTCCGAGGCAATCGGGCAATGACTCGCTACGAATTTGCCGCCGGATTAAACGCTTGCTTGGATCAAATTACCAAACAACTTGGCGGTTCTACTGGTAATTTAGTCAGCCGAGAAGATTTAGCATCTCTGCAAAGATTGCAAGAAGAATTTGCGGCTGAATTAGCTACATTGCGCGGTCGAGTAGATGCTTTGGAAGCCCGCACTGCCGAATTGGAAGCCAACCAATTTTCAACTACTACTAAACTCAACGGATTTGCTTGGTTTAACCTGACAGGAGCTTTTGCGGGCGAGCGAGTCCGAGTTGAAGCGACAAATGGAAAAGCTGCTCCGCTCGATCGAGTAGCCGGACGCGATCCTGTCACCAACAGACCAATTGTGCAGAGAGTGGACGATGATCCAGAAATCACTTTCAGCCAGTTAGTTTGGTTGACCCTCACTACTTCGTTTACAGGCAAAGACGAATTGATTACACAGCTAGCTGTAGGTAACGGCAATTCCCCAGCCAACCAGTATACTTCAACGGGTTTTTTCAATACATTCGGCACTCCTTTTCTCGATCAAACTGCGGGAGGAAATCCCAATGAAGTTGTCCTGAGGGAACTTTCTTATCGGTTCCCGGTTAGTAACAGCTTGCAAGTAGTAGTCGGGCCGAGGATTAATTTCTACCGCTACTTTGACAACAATAGGTTTAACTTTTTCGTAGACGGTGCGAGCAGCTTTAATTCTAACAACAGCCCTTTGTTAAGCGCTACCAGACGCGGTGCCGGCGCTTTGGTTTTGTGGGATATCGGCCGCGCATTGAAACTGCGCTTTGGCTATTTGGGCGAGAGTACGGAATTTTTGCCCACTTCCGTGTTTAATTCCGCTTCCAATCCGTCTCAAGGCTTGTTTGACGGCACGAATACGACTACAGCAGAATTAACATTCAGTCCGAGCGATCGGGTTAATTTGCGCTTTTTGTACAGCCGTTCCAACATCCAGCAAATCGGCGGCTTAATTGGATCTCCTAACAGCAAGCCGTTAAACGGTGTGGCAGATGACGGTTTCGGCGGCCGCCTGGGCAATGCGACTGCGAATACTTACAGTTTCAATTTCGATTGGTCAGTCACTCGCGGCTTTGGTCTTTTCGGCCGCTACGGCTACGCCGAAACCAATATATTTCCCAAGACTAACCGACCTGACGGCACGATCGAAAATCAATCTTATCAGTTAGGACTTGCATTTCCCGATTTGTTCAAAGAAGGAGCTTTGCTTACGGTGTCATATTTAGTACCTTTTGACTTTACTGGCGGTCGGAGATTTCTGATTTCTGGCGGGGGGAATGGCGGCACGCAGTACGAAATTGAGGCAACTTATTATTTGCCTCTCACCGACCATATTTCGATCGTGCCGGCATTTTATGCGATCGGCAATGCGAATAATTTTGACAACAACCCGACAATTTTTGTGGGTAATTTGCGGACGCAGTTTAGTTTTTAATTCCACGCATGGGAACCCAGAAACCGGGTTTTTTGACGATAAAAATCCTGCGTTGTAGCCCGCAGCCAAGGTGAAAAACCCGGTTTCTAAGTATGGGGGGGCGGGTTTATATAATTTGTTGATAATTATCAAATATATAGGCAAACCCGGCCTTACACAATTTAACATCATACAAGTCCGAATCGAACGGACATGACATGAATTGACACACACTAAATAATTAATCCGTGTATTCATGTTCATCCGTTTAGTGCCTTCCTGATTCCTTCTACTTAATTGGAATTTCGATGATAAATTCGGTGCCTTTACCTAGTTCCGAGAGGCACTGCAATTTGCCGTTGTGTTTTTCAACAACAATTTGGTGCGAAATTGATAAACCCAAACCTGTGCCTTTGCCTACTGGTTTTGTGGTAAAAAACGGGTCAAACAAACGCACGATCTGATCTTCGGGAATGCCAGGGCCGTTGTCTTTAATCCGAATACAAATGCTAGTGTTATCAATCATTTCAGTTTGAATCGTAATTGTAGGAAAGATAGTATCGGCTGTATTTTTTGCTTGGCTGCTGCTTTCTTCCAAGGCGTCGATCGCATTTGCCAATACATTCATAAATACCTGATTTAACAGTCCGGGATGGCATTGTATTTGCGGCAGTTCTCCGTATTTTTTGATCACTTCAATGCCCTGCCAGTTGGCCTTGGCTTTCAGCCTGCTGTTCAACATTAACAAGGTACTTTCTAAACCTTCGTGAATGTCGGCAGTCTTGATTTTCGCTTCGTCCGCCCGCGAGAAATTGCGCAGAGTTTGAATTATTTCTACAATTCGCTCGCATCCTGTCTGCATCGAATTGAGCAATTTTGGCAGGTCTTTTCCTAAAAATTCTAAGTCTATATCATCTGCTTGTTGCTGAATTTTTGCTGGGGGATTTGGGTACTCTTCTCGATACACTTGCACGATTTCTAACAAGTCGAGAACATAGCCTCGGACGTGGCAGAGGTTGCCGGCGACAAAGCCAACTGGGTTGTTAATTTCGTGGGCAATTCCTGCTAGCACCTGTCCGAGGGAAGACATTTTTTCGGTTTGTACTAACTGCATTTGAGTTTGCTGCAATTCGTACAAAGCTGTTTGCAGTTCTTGGGATTTTTGCCGATCGCGCGAGGCGGCGGCGGCCCGTTCTTCCTCAACTCCGATCGCTGCGGCAATAATTCCGATCAGCTTGCAGTCGGCTTCTGTGGGCGCGATCGACTCGGTGTAGACAACGCACAGCGCACCCACGTAATTGTCGCCCAGCCGCACTGCTTGTCCCAGATAGCTTCGCAGTTGGTAGCGGATGACAGCGGGATCGATTTGGGCGTAGATAGTGTTCTGCAAGTCAGAAATGACCACAGCCCGATCGCTTCCTTTGCTGCATACGTCGGTGCAGATGTGGCCCTCGGCGCGATCTACCAGCGGGTAGTCCGGCGGCACTTGCCAAGTCGCGATCGCGCGCAGCAGACCGCCACCGACGCGGCTGCAGATAGCGCTGCTGCCGCCCAAAAGTTCGCCTGCTAAGGATGTCAGCCGCTGGATGTTCTCAGCGGCGTCGGTGGTGAATCCCAAAAAGCACTCGTTGATTTTGCTGAGGCGGTACTCTGCTTGCCTGCGCGCCGTCATGTCGCGGGAGTTGATCACAATTCCGCTGACAGCGGGGTCTGCTAGCAAGTTGATGCCGACGCCTTCGAGAAAACACCAAGAACCGTCAGCGCGCCGGAACCGACCTTCTAGGGCGATCGGATCGGCTGGATTTGCAATCAGTTTTTCGCCGTCGGACATCAACGAGGGAATGTCGTCAGGGTGGATGAAATCTAGGGCAATTTGACCGGCGAGTTCCTCTGGTTCGTAGCCCAAAACTGTTTCTACAGAAGGGCTTTCGTAAACAATGCGACCGCTGGCGTCGAGAATAGTAATGATGTCGGAACTGTTGAGAATCAGCGATCGCCATTTAGCCTCATTTTGCAATAAAGCTGACTCGGCTTGTTTGCGATCGGTAATATCCTCTACCATTTCCAAAATAAACTGCGGCGTTCCCTGACTGCTGTCGATCGCAGAAGCGCTGAGGCGTCCCCACCTGATGCTGCCGTCTTTGTGGAGATAGCGCTTTTCTATTTGGTAAGCTTCGCGCGATCCCATCCCCAACTGTTGGCGCAACTCGCGATCGGCTGGTGCGTCTTCCGGGTGCGCGCAGTCGTCGAGGCGCACACCCCGCAGTTCGGCTTCCGAGATCCCCAGCATAGCTTGAAATGCGGGATTAGTGGCGATCGCAACACCTTCGAGGGTAGCGACTACCATGCCGATCGCAGCGCGTTCAAAAATTGCCCGAAACCGCTGTTCGCTGTCTCGCAAAGCTGCATCCGCTGCCACTTCCTGGGTGATGTCCCGCCCCGCCACTGCCAAACCTTTGCGCGAACCGTCGGGGTTGAACAGCGGCACTTTCCGCACTTCAAACAAATTGCTGCCGCCTGTGGGCAAGGGGACAATTTGGCGGCGGTCGGTAAGAGTGCCTGCTTGCCAGGTGGTTTCGTCGGTTTCCTGCCAAGTTAGGAGGATTTCTCTGACTCTCGGATCGGCGGCGGCAGCGAGTTCGGCAGTAGTTTTGCCCTGATAGTCTGCGGTTTCCCAGCCCAAAAGTTGCAGGGCGCAGTCGTTGGCAATCAGCCAGCGCCCCTCGCTGTCTCTGAGGTTGATGGCGTCGGGCACGGCGTCGATCGCGGTTTTCAGCCAGTATTCTCGATCGCGCAGGGCGGCTTCGGCTTGTTTGCGATCGGCGATTTCAGCGACTGTTCCTTCGTAGTAAAGGAGTTCGCCGCCTGCGCTGCGGACTTCGCGCACGTTTTCCGAGATCCAGGTAGTGCTGCCGTCCCGGCGGCGGACGCAGGACTCAAACTCTTTCAGGGAACCGTTTTTGCTGATTTCTGCCATGAAGGAAGCGCGGCGGGTGCGATCGGCGTAAAGGTTGTTTGCCGAACATTTGGCGATCAGTTCTGACGGGGAATCGTAGCCGTACATTCGGGCGAGTGCCTGGTTGGCGCTGAGGTAGCGCCCGTCTGCGGCGGTTTGAAATATGCCTTCGGTGGCGTTTTCAAAGATGCTGCGGTATTTTGCCTCGGCTTGTTTGAGGGCTTCTTCTGCTTGGAAGCGATCGGTGATATCAGATTGCACGCCGATGAAGTGGGTAACGATCCCGCTGCTGTCGCGCACGGGCGAGATGCTGAGTTCGTTCCAGAAAGGCGTGCCGTCTTTGCGGTAGTTTTTCAGAACTACTTTGCAGTCATGCTGTTCTTTCAGGGCCGCGCGGATTCGATCGACCGCAGCGCGATCGGTATCCGGGCCTTGCAGGAAGCGGCAGTTCTTCCCGATTATTTCGGTGCGATCGTAGCCTGTAATCCGCTCGAAAGCCCGGTTGCAGTAGACTATGGGCTTGTCCGGCCGGGTAGCGTCCGCGATCGCGATGCCGTTGCTGGTAGCTGCCAGGGCGCGATCGTACAGCCTCCAGACTTCTTCTATTAAATTCGGTGTGCCGTTAGTACGAGTCGGCGATAGCGTTTCAGAAGGAATGCTTATATCGATCTGCATGAGTTTCTATAAATTGAGTTTAGTTTATTGTCTATCCCGACTGGCAGCACACCCTAGAGTTTAACAGAATTGCCTATTTTCCGAAGGCTCAAGTTAGAAGGCTATTATGCAGGATTTTGGCGGTAAATTATACCTCAAAAAAATTGACTTCCCTCGTTTTTTTTCCTGCTTCCTTCTGCCTTCCAAGGAATCATGCTTGTTAATTTATAATAGCTTGTCCAGCGATAACTCTATCTTTGGTATGGTTTACTTGGCAGAGTTTGTGCGGCTTGCAGGTTGGCGCATCTATTTTTGCGATCGAATAAAAAAAACTCGCATCTGGCTATAGTTAAATATTTTTTTATTTAGTTTTTACTTAAATAATTTAACTTCTTATGAAAAAAGTCTAGAAAAAATTAATTGTGAACGAACACAGCAAGTTCTGAAATATGGTCGATCGCGAAAGTCGGTTCAAGGGCGAGACACTGAGCGCGATCGCCATATCCGTAAGCCGCCCAACAAACATCTATCCCAGCGTTTTTAGCAAACAGCAAATCAATCGCTGTATCGCCAACCATTAAAATTTGACTGTTATCCAGCTCCGGAAACAGCGGTTTAATAATCGAGTGAAAAACAGCCGGGTTTGGTTTCATAATAATTTTTCCGTTGTCACCTACAATTAAATCAAAAAAACTGTAAACTTTCAATTTTTGCAGTAACAAATTCACAAAACTAACGTGTTTGTTGCTAAAAACTCCCATGCTCAATCCAGACTGGCGCGCCAACTGCAAGACTTGCTTGGTTCCGGGAAATAACTCTACCTGCTTTTCACCTTCCGTCCGATAATAAGAGCGGTAAGTTTCCACCCATTCAGGAATTGCGCTTTCCTCGATCGCCGGATGGAGGATTTTAAAACTATTTGGTAAATTGATGCCGATCGTACCTATAATAGTATCAGCAGCAGGCGGGGCAATATTGAAAGTTTCAAAAGTTTTGGTAAAGCAAAATACAATAGCTTTGTGAGTAATTGCCAAAGTGCCGTCGAAATCAAAAATAATTAACTTGTACTGACTCATATTATTTAAAATATTCTGTATAGCAATCGGAGGTTTCCAATGACCTAATAGCATGATTAATCTCTAAGTCACCAATTATAAGTATAATCTTTAAACATTCAAGAGGTCAACATGAGTGTCACCGAAAAACCCGAAATTCTAGCAACAGATTTCCCAGACCACACTCAATTACCAGACTCCGACGGTACTTTTGTGAAAAACTTTCAAGAACACCCTCAAAGCATCCTGTTAACAACATCAATTAGACAAATTTTAGAGCAAGTTCATCCCGACGGGCAATATTGTATCGGTCAAGATTCCGGTATTTACTGGCGAGTGGCCCAACCCCCGGAACCGCCAGAAAAAGGAGCCGAAGCACCTGATTGGTTTTACGTGCCCGACGTGCCGCCAACTCTTGACGGAAATCTTCGCCGATCCTATGTAATGTGGCAGGAATTAATGCCGCCTCTGATTGTACTTGAATTTGTTTCTGGTGATGGCAGTGAAGAAAGAGATAGGACTCCTCGCCAGGGCAAATTCTGGATTTACGAACGGATAATTCGACCTGCTTTTTACGGCATTTATGAAGTCACAAAAGCACAAGTTGAAGTGTATCATTTGGTAGAGGATCGCTTCGAGTTAGTCCCACAAAATCAGCGCGGACATTATCCGATCGCACAAATAGGAGTGGAATTAGGCATTTGGCAAGGGGTTTATCAGGGCGTAGAACTGCCTTGGCTGCGCTGGTGGGATGCTTCCGGGAATTTGCTGCCGGCCGCCGAGGAACGGGCAGAACAAGCCGAATTGGCTGCTGAAAGAGAACGACAAAGGCGCATAGAAGCTGAATTGCGAATTCAAGCTTTGGAAGCGCGTTTGCGAGAGTTAGAAGGAGGGTAATTCGATTTTAGATTTGAGATTTTAGATTGGGGATGACGGATGATTATCGGGGTTGGGTTCTTCATAAGTCATTCGCACTTCTTCAATTCTTCAATCAACAATCTAAATTCGCATAAGTCGCAGATTCCGGTAGGGACACGGCATTGCCCTGTCCCTAGGAATATCATGTGCTGTAAAAACCCGATCGCCTAGCAGCCTCCTCAGAAACGATATAAACATTCATCGGTTATTATCAAAAATTTGCGTATATTAGCTTAAGTATTACATCACTTTTTGTGTAAGTCCTATGGCACTAATTGTTCAGAAATATGGCGGAACCTCGGTTGGTACAGTCGATCGCATTTTGGAGGTAGCCAGACGAGTTGTAAAAACAGCACAGCTTGGCAACTCTCTGGTTGTCGTACTTTCAGCGATGGGCAAAACCACCGACGGTTTAGTTAAACTCGCCAAGGAAATTTCCGCAAATCCCAACAAGCGGGAAATGGATATGTTGCTTTCCACTGGGGAACAAGTCTCGATCGCACTTTTGAGCATGGCATTGCAGGAAATGGGACAGCCCGCAATTTCCCTCACCGGCGCCCAAGTTGGCATTGTCACCGAAACCGCCCACACCCGCGCCCGAATTTTGCGGATCGATCCCCATCGGCTTGAGAGTCAGTTAAAAAGCGGTAAAGTCGTTGTGGTTGCCGGTTTCCAAGGCATCGCCGATGCCGGAGAATTGGAAATTACCACCTTGGGGCGCGGCGGTTCCGACACAACCGCAGTGGCCCTGGCTGCAGCGCTGCGGGCCGACAGATGCGAAATTTATACCGACGTGCCCGGAATTCTGACTACAGATCCGCGCTTGGTTGCCGACGCCCAATTGATGGACGAAATCACTTGCGACGAAATGCTGGAATTGGCGAGTTTGGGTGCAAAAGTCCTCCACCCGCGCGCGGTAGAAATTGCCAAGAATTACGGCGTGCCCCTGGTAGTGCTTTCTAGCTGGAGTGACGCCCCCGGTACGCGGGTAGTTTCCCCGCCCCCACAACCCCGGCCTTTAGAGGGCTTGGAGCTCGCAAAAGCGGTGGATGCGGTGGAATTTGACTTAGATCAGGCGGGGGTGTCGCTGCTGCGTTTGCCCGATCGCCCCGGCGTAGCAGCGCGGTTGTTTGGTGCGATCGCGCAGCAAAACCTCGATGTTGATTTAATTATCCAGTCAATTCATGAAGGAAATACTAACGATATTGCCTTCACAGTGACGAGAAATTCGCTGAATCAAGCTGTCGCGGTTGCAGATGCGATCGTACCCGCCCTCGGCAAGAACTCTCGCCCAGAATTGGGAGAACCGGAAGTGAAAGCAGAAGAAAAGCCGATCGCTAAAGTTAGCATTGCGGGTGCGGGAATGATCGGGCGTCCGAGGGTAGCCGCGCAGATGTTTAAGACTTTAGCGGATGCGGGAATTAACATTCAAATGATTTCCACTTCCGAGGTAAAAGTTAGTTGTGCGATCGATGCCGAAGATTGCGATCGGGCCGTTGCCGAACTCTGCAAAGCATTTGATGTCGCCAACTCCCCTATTGGGCTGCGTTCATCATCCCAAAAACCGCCCGCAGTCCGCGCCGTTGCGTTGGATCTCAATCAAGCGCGTCTCGCAATTCGCCAATTGCCCGATCGACCCGGAGTAGCAGCAAAACTGTTCGGACTTTTAGCCGAGGAAAATATCAGCGTAGATACAATTATTCAGTCGCAGCGCTGTCACAATATTGACGGCATATTAACTCGCGACATTGCATTTACCGTCGCACAAATTGACGCCGAAGCTGCTAAAAATGTCCTCGAAAAAGCCGCTCCCGAATTCGGATGGGGCGAAGTAGCAGTCGATACACAAATTGCCAAAGTTAGCGTTGTAGGTTCGGGGATGGTAGCGCATCCGGGAGTAGCGGCAAAGATGTTTGAAGCGCTTTCCCGCCAGCAAATCAACATTCAAATGATTGCAACTTCCGAGATTAAAATTAGCTGCGTTGTGGATGAAGGACAAGGAGTAACTGCTTTGAAGGCAATTCACGCAGCCTTTGAACTTGCCGGCACCGAAAAAATCCAAGTTCCCGCCTAATCGAGGTTTGTAGTCGGGAATTAAGATTGCGTCCGATCGGTGCTTGTATGGCGGTTTTCGGTAGGGACACGGCAGTGCCGTGTCCTTGCAAATATCGCGGACACAGCAGTGCTGTATCCCTACAAATATATTCGGATTTGGACACCGTACTGCCGTGTGCATACAAATATCGATCGACCCTCAACGATCGGAGTTTTGAGTGCCAATTTCACAGCATGAGGCTGTATTAAAATGAAAGTGGCGATCGACTCAAAGGGATTGAATCTTATGACTGTAGCGAAAGAACAGATTACTGATAGCGGTAGCAACTACAGCCGCTCAGGACTGAGTATCACTCTCAAACGTCTGGGAGAACTTTATGAAGCCGAAGATGATGAGGATGAATACGGCATTTTAAAACCCAGCGACTTTGCTTTTAAAACAGCACTTAATTTGGTTGTAGAAGCACATTCTATGATGGGAAGCAGTTTTCCAAAAGCATCAGCTTGTACAGATCATCAAGGCGGTGTTAGCCTGACTTGGACAAGTGTAAATCCAGCTTGTAAAGTTCGCTTGTTTTGTCCGTTTATTGACGATGACGAGCAACCTGTTCGCATTTATCATCGCAAAAATGATGAACACGGTTCAGAGAAGGTAATTTCAGCAACAACATTAGTCGAGAGGCTACAGTGGTTTAATCAAGCATGAACGAACAAAAATGTAGTAATCAGGCAGAGTTTGAACCACTACCTAATAGGGCTATTGTCTACCGGGCTTTACTTCGCAAACCGTGGATAAATGAGGATACTGGACTGGTTGAATCTGAAGCTTACTATTTGCGGAAAAATAAAAATGAACAGGGTATTTCTGTAAACATTGCTAGTGTTTGTTCTCCTGAAGAATGTGCTGGAAGATTCAGAACTTGTTATGGAGTTGCTCGCCTTGAGGTAGGTGGCATTCGCGAGTTAGGTTTAGATGTAATTCCTGACTCTATATCTCACGCTGAGATAGCAGGTCTACCTTATGCTGAAGATGACCCTGAGATGGCTGATTTGCTGGCTGATTTGTTAGCACAGCAATCTCAAATTGTATGGAAACCTTCGCAAATATAGCGCAGCAAGTTGTCAAATAATTCCACAGCATTAGGCTGTGTTAGCATAAAACTAGCGCGATCGGCTAAAAGGGATAGAATCTTATGACTGTAGCTAAGCAACAGATTACTGATAGCAGTAGCAATAGCGGTTTATTGAATTTCAGAATCACTATTGAACGTCTGATCGAGCTTTTAGATTTAGAACAAGAGGATGAGTACGGAATTTTAAGACCAACTGAGTATGCTTTTAGGACAGCGATGAAATTTGTTGTTGAGGCTTATGATAGCATGGGAAACAGTTTTCCAAAATCCTCTACAGGTACAGATGATCAAGGCAGTATTACACTAGATTGGACAAGCTTAGAACCAGAGCTTACAGTGCGCCTCTTTTGTCCCTTCAGTGCGGAGCAACCAGTTGACATTTATCACCATGCAAACAATGAAAATGCGGTCGAAGATATCGCTTCATCATCAACATTAGTTGACTGGTTGCACTGGTGTAATAAAATATGACCACTAAATATTATCCGACTGAATCAGAGTTTGAAAAAATACCCAATAATACTATAGTACCATCTATCCAACACTCAGTTTTTCAATTAATTCATTCCACTTGAGCTTGTGAATAGGCTGCAACTCTATATCAAGACTGACCAGATTAGAGTAATTAGTCACAAATTTTTCTAAGGAAATTAATCTTAAGTAATATTGAATGGTGGGAATGACTCCATTAATTATTATTTGACAGCCATGCTCTTCTCTAACTTGAGATATTATGTTGTTTATTTCGTTAATCTCAGAGACTTTAATATCCTTACACGAAAGTATATAGTATCTTTTGGGATTAAACCTGATAATTTTTTCATAAGCTACTCGCACAATTGTTAAGTCAATTTCCCGATCAAGCTTTACTTCAATAGCTTCACAGATTTGCTCTTGTTCATCAAATACTTCTATGTCGCCTGAACTTCTTGAAGTCAAGTCAGATGCTGTGTGACTGCCTAAAGGTGCTAAAATACAGTTTTCATATCTTTTCACTTCGTCCAAGAGAGACTTATACATGGCATAGATAGCTAGAACAGGCAACTTTGAGCCACCGCGAACTTTGTATTTAGTATAAAAATGCTCCTCTAGGCAAGAAACTATACTCAGTATGTTCAGAGTGTCAGGATTAACTAATTTGGCTACGTTTACAATATTTTTAGCTTGTACTTCAATAACTTTATTCAATATCAATCGCAGCACATTATCTACCTATTCAGGTCTGCTTTAAACATAATCAATTATACTTAAAAATGCTTTTTTTACGGCCTTGTTGCTTATTTTGCCCTGGTAGTCTAAATTGTACGGGTACGGTTGTTCTAAAGACCTGGTGAGCCAACCACTTTCAGCCATAGATGGAAGTCCCAGTTCTTTTAATGTAGGTGTAATAGATAGAGTGTCAATAGTTCTTCCCGAAAAACCACCCGGCATACTACTCTGATGTTTTCTGATGTCCTGTTCAGGGAATAAAGACTTGTGAGTTAGAAGAGAGACCAAGACGGTGTAGACTCCCTTGTGTTTGTATGCTTGTTCACCAATTAGTAAAATATATTCAAGGTATTGTTGAGGAATTTCCTGGATATCAGCAATTGAAAAGGACAAGCTGTATATATTCTTCAGTTTTTCTTTGTGGTTCATTTGACTCATTTGACAATAAGTTTTGACTTAATATTTCTTTGGCGATCGCCTCCACAACCGGCACACAAACCGAATTCCCAATTTGCTTGTAACTTTCCCCCGCACTCGGATAACTCTTAAAATCTTCAGGAAAACCCATAAGACGGTAACATTCCTTCAGCGTCAACTTTCTCACCATATCTTGCTCAGGAATGTAGATAAAAAACCTGCCCGATGTTTCTTGCGAAGGAATGGTGGGATGCACTCCATCTACCGAATAAATGCGATTAGGCTGTCTGTGAACTCTCGATAAATGTTCTGTATTTGGCCTCACGCCAGTTTTCCAAGTACCTTTATTTCTGTAACCTACAAACAAAAGTCCCGAATCTTGCTTTCTCGGATAATCAATTAAAGTATACTCGGATTTATCCACTATTTCAAAATCCCCTGTCTTGTCTAGAAATTCCCTGAGTTTTGGAGTCACCTGGGTTTTAAGCCGAGAAAAATTGAATGGTTTACCTTTAGTTGCAATAATAAATATTCTTTCACGATGTTGAGGAATTCCAAAGTCTTTAGCATTCAGCATTTTGTAATTCACGCTGTATCCCAAATCTTCAAGACTGGCAATAATTACTTTTAAGGTATTTCCCTTGTCGTGATGGATTAAGTGCTTGACATTTTCGAGAACGATAACTTTAGGCTGCTTGATTTTGATAATTTTACAAATCTCGAAAAACAGTGTGCCTCTAGTATCTTCAAAACCGAGCTTTTTGCCGCAGATGCTAAAAGGTTGGCACGGAAACCCGGCGACTAAAATCTCAAAGTCTTCTAAATCGACGGGATTAATTTTACTGATATCTCCAAAAGGAACCTCACCGAAATTTTCCGTGTAAACTTGTCGGCATTTGCTGTTAATTTCGCAGGAAAAAACGCATTTAAAGCCGATTTTTTCAAACCCTTGTCTGAAACCTCCTATTCCTGAAAACAAATCTATAAATTTCATTTTGGCTCAGCTTTAACACAAACAAATCATCTATACAATAATAACCGATTTTGCATCCTAGATAAGTGAGCAATGGCTAAAAAAACAGAATTCCCCGATCCCAGACTTCTTGAAGAAGTCCGTGATATAACAGCGATCGCGTCTTAAGTTCACTCATCAATTTCTTTGTCAAGCCCGATCGACTGTAGCATAGGAGCGATCGGCAAATTGCAGGAATTGTCGATCGCCCGAAATTTCCCCCCGCATTCAACCAACCTGCCAAACTTGTCCCGCAGCCGACTAAACTAGAAATAGCAAAAAAAATATAGCTATTGTTTACTTTCTTTCACCAACCATGAGTCAAACCTTGGAAAACCTCACCGCAATTGATGACAAGCTATCCAAACGCCACATCGACCTCGATCCAGGCGGCTACTTCATCATCTATCTCGATCGCGAAACCAGCTTAATTTGTGCCAAACATTTCACCAACATCATCGACGATCGAGGCCTCGCCGTCGATCCCGAAACTGGTAAACCCATCCCCGCCCGTGGCAAGGTAGAACGCACCCAATCCACAGTTTTTAGCGGCAGAACCGCCAAAGAACTTTGCGTCAAAATCCTAGAAGAAACCCGCCCCTGTCCGGTGACAATGTTAGATCACGCGGCTTATCTGGGACGGGAATTTGTACGGGCAGAAATTGCTTTGTTGAGCGATCGAGAATACGTTCAAGATTAGTGCAGCCCTGCCATAATTTCTGGACAAAACGGCAACTGATCGGATGCAAGCAGCACCGATTACGAAAAACCTTGATACCAGAAATAAGTCACCATCGGAATCACTGTCGCCAACACCAACAGCACAACCACAACAACTGTGGCATTGCCTTGGTCTGTTTCTTCAGCTTTTTTAAACGTGCCTTCAACTTGAATGTTGTCAACAACTTCAGGAGGACCCGGATCGGGTTCGCCCGACAAAACAGTTGCAATGCGCGTACTTGCAGCCGTAAATGCCTCGTTGTATTTATTGGCTTCCCGCAGCGGCACTTGCACGGTTTCCCCAGCTACACTCTGGGCAATTTCATCGGTTAGCAGGGATTTTACCCCTTCCCCCGTCCGAATTGCCGCACTGTTGGTAACAGTGTCGAGAACGAGTAAAATTTGATTAGTCTGGTCTTCTTTTGCGGGAAACCACTGTTCAAACAGTTGGTCGGTGAAAGTGGCAGCCGTTTCACCGTAGTCTAAGCGGTGGATGGTGACAAATCTGACTTGTTTCCCTGTTTTGTTTTCCAGGTTGTCGAGCACGCTGCTGATATTGCTTTCGCTGCTGCGGCTGAGCACGTCGCCTTTGTCGAACACCCAAGTTCGATCGCCCGCCGACAACAGGGGCATTTCGTAAACGCCAGTCGCCAATGCCGGCAATACCGCCATCTGGGATGCGATTAGGGCGATCGCGATCGTCGCCGCCAAAGGTTGGAGATATTTTCTCCAATTAAATAATTGCTTCAGGAGTCTGGTCATGAGGTTAACCGTAAAACTGACTTTTTTCCAAAAATACTATAGAAACCCCCGTAAAATTCATTTTACACAGGGCAATATTTACAATTAGCTCGCCACTCGAACTCCCCGCCCGATTATTTTAGGATTCTAACTATGGAACCAGCAGACACTTATAAAGGTTGGATTATTCAATCCCAGAAAGTCTTCTACGTCGAGGTTTGGGATAGCCGCGGCAACCGCCACGTCGCCGTCCAAAATGCCAAGACTGAGGAGGAAGCTTTGGAATTGGCCAAAAAGTGGATAGACAAATATGAGTCAAAACCCGGAAGAATGCCGATCGACGTACCCCATCCTTTCGGAGACATGATCGATATGCCATTTTGACTCAGTTGACTGTTGACTGTTACATTACAGCTTGTAGGGTGCTCTGCTAGAGACAAAACCTCTTCAAATCGAGAAATTATGGCAACTGACGCATCCGAATAATATGCCAGTTGCGTCCAGGATTGTATTTGTCATGAAATACAATTACGAAATTCCTCGCAATTTCCGCGTATTTTCCACTAAACTTCGAGCAAATTCGTCGAACCTTTCAGACAGTTTTTCATCCAACAATTTACCATCAGGACTAAAAGCTTTCCAAGCTTGTCCGATCGCAATTTGTTCCGGAATTACCCAAGCGTGCACCCATCTCAAAATGGTTCGCAAATCGTTGAGTGCGTTGCTGTTAACTTGCCCTCCCAAAACGCTAATCCCACCCGCAACTTTCCCGTCCAAATGCTCAAAACTCATCAAATCCAGGGCATTCTTGAGAGCACCGCTGACGCTACCGTGATACTCCGGCGTTGCCAAAATCAAGCCGTCGGCTTGCTTAACCGCATTTCGCAGCTTTTCCACATCCGGGTAATCGAGATAATCATTCTCACCGTCGCAAAAGGGCAGCTTGAGCGATCGCAAATCGAATATTTCAACTTCAGCGCCCAGGGCCTGCGCCCGTTCTGCTGCTACCTTCAACGCTAACTGGCTGTAGGAGCCAGCCCGCAAACTTCCGCCAATGCCGACAATTTTTACCATAAAACTCAAAAACAATCACCGCTCGAATAAAGCGTACTCATTCCGACTATGAATAAGATAGCAAGTTCGATCGGCAACTGTCAATCGATTTGAGATTTTGGATTTGAGATTTTAGATTTACGGACGCGGCCGAGAAACCGGGTTTTTGCCAAAATCCTTGGTTATAACCGACAGATTTAGCAAAAAACCCGGTTTCTGAGTCGCAGTGCGTAAGTTCAAGAACGGGCCCGAGAAACCGGGTTTTTTGACCAAAATCCTTGGTTATAACCGACAGATTTAGCAAAAAACCCGGTTTCTTGAGAAGCCGTGGATTCAAAACCCCCCCTCTTGAGGCGTTTCTTCAGATGCCAGCGAGAGATAAACCCATTCAACACCCGCCCTCTTGTTAAAATAAATAAACGTAGCAAACCAAAAACGGTCAATCTTGGCAGTCTTCAACCTTGGGCAAAGCAATATGAAAAATTCTTGGAAACACGCATGGCTGGGGCATCTCGCTGTAAACAAAGACAAATCGAGCCAGAATCCTAAAAAATCTATTCCAGGACGGAATCTTTGGCGCATCCTGGGCAGTTTGGTGATTTCTCAAGGAATATTGCTCTCGATCCCGGTTTTTGCCGAGAGCGCCCCAACCAGCATGAGTTACAGCCAACTGATCGACAACATAGAAAAAGGGCAAGTCAGTAAAATCGAAGTAGACGAAACTCAAAGAACTGCCAAAGTTAGGCTAAAAGATCAAAAAAGCGATCGGGCCCAATCAGTTACCCTGTTCGACTACAACAACCGAGAACTGTACTCGCAAATCCGTGCCAAAAAGATTGACTTTGAAGTCAAACAAACACCCGACAACGCAGCGGCAGTCAGTTTAGTAGTAAACTTGCTAGTGATTTTTGCGGTGTTGGCAGTGTTGATGGCAATCATGCGCCGATCGACCCAATCTCAAGGAAATGCCATGAACTTCGGCAAATCCAGAGCCCGTTTCCAAATGGAAGCCAAAACCGGCGTGATGTTCGACGACGTAGCAGGCATCGAAGAAGCTAAGGAAGAACTGCAAGAAGTCGTAACTTTCCTCAAAAAACCCGAACGCTTCAACGCCATCGGCGCGAAAATTCCCAGAGGAGTTCTGTTAATCGGGCCTCCGGGAACCGGCAAAACAATGCTGGCAAAAGCCATCGCAGGCGAAGCAGGCGTCCCTTTCTTCAGCATCTCCGGTTCCGAATTTGTAGAAATGTTCGTCGGAGTCGGCGCTTCCCGCGTCCGCGACTTGTTCCGCAAAGCTAAAGAAAATTCCCCCTGCATCGTCTTCATCGACGAAATAGACGCCGTAGGAAGGCAGCGCGGCGCTGGTATCGGCGGCGGCAACGACGAACGCGAACAAACTCTCAACCAGTTGCTGACAGAAATGGACGGGTTTGAGGGGAACAGCGGCGTGATTATCATTGCAGCTACCAACCGCCCCGACGTGCTCGATACCGCCCTGCTGCGGCCCGGCAGGTTCGATCGCCAAGTAACGGTAGATTTACCCAGTTACAAAGGGCGTTTGGGGATTTTGCAAGTTCACGCGCGCAACAAAAAACTCGACCCAGAAGTTGCCCTAGACACGATCGCCCGCCGCACTCCCGGCTTTTCCGGCGCCGACTTGGCAAACTTGCTCAACGAAGCAGCTATTCTCACGGCGAGGCGTCGCAAAGACACTATCAGTAACCTAGAAGTTCACGACGCGATCGACCGGATCACGATCGGGCTCACCCTCAACCCCCTGCTCGACAGCAAGAAAAAGTGGATGACAGCATACCACGAAGTCGGACACGCCCTAGTCGCGACAATGCTCAAAAATGCCGATCCAGTTGAAAAAGTAACGATTATTCCCCGTTCCGGCGGGGTAGAAGGCTTTACGAGCTTTGTACTCGACGACGAAATGCTCGACAGCGAAGGTTTGAGGAGTCGGGCTTTGTTGTTAAACCGGATTACAGTAGCTTTGGGGGGACGGGCGGCGGAAGCAGAAGTTTATGGCGATGCTGAAATCGACACCGGTGCCAGCAGCGATCTCAGAAAAGTTAGCAGTCTCGCGAGGGAGATGGTAACGCTTTACGGAATGTCTGATTTGGGCCCTGTGGCTCTGGAAAGTCCGAACAATGAGGTGTTTTTGGGTCAAAACTGGAATTCGCGATCCGAGTATTCCGAAGAAATGGCAATCAAGATCGATCGGCAAGTCCGGGAAATCGCCTTTCACTGCTACGAAGAAGCTCGCCGGATTATCCGCGAAAACCGCGCTTTGGTAGACAAACTTGTCGAAGCGCTGTTGGATGAAGAAACGATCGACGGCGACGAATTCCGCCAAATTGTCGCTCGGTACACCGAGTTGACCAAAAAAGAGTTGGCCCCAACGTAAAGAGTCATTAGTCATCGGCCATTAGTCATTAGTTATTCAAGTTTGTAGTAGACCTCTTGCAAAAATAGCTGGGACGGGCTCTCCGGCCCGTCCCACAAAAATTTTTTTCTCTTGTGGGATGGGCCGGAGAGCCCGTCCGAAAATTTGATCGAAAGGACTTTTGCAAGAAGTCTAGTGAGGACTTTATTCCTGATTCTCGAAAAAAGAAGGACTTTATTTCTTACTACAAACCAAGAAAAATGACTGCTAACTAATCACTAATGATATCAACTCCGGTAGCATTGGAATTAATATTACCCACAGTCAGGACACGGCGCCGTGCCGTGTCCCTACAATTAATGGGGGTAGGGACACGGCGCCGTGCCGTGTCCTCGGTATCATTCCGATGCTACCGGAAACGATATCACTCATGACTAATGACCGATTAAGATTGCTGGGAGTACATTTCTCGGAGTACCAAAGCTGGGTCTACCCAGCGGCCGCCGTACTTCAATCCCCAGTGCAAGTGAGGGCCGGTCGTGCGGCCGGTCATCCCAACTCTGGCAATTCTCGCACCGGCCGGCACAGTTTGACCCTGCCAAATTTGCAGGCCGCCTTCGCGATCGATATAATAACGCCCGCCGTTAGAGGTTTCCACCCGACCTCTGAGGTGACAGTAGATGTGTTCCCAGTCTCCCGATCGCACCACCATACCAGTACCACACCTGCCGTCTTCCCAAACTTCCACAATTTGCCCGCCCCACCAATTGCGGATATAGCTGCCTTCCGGGGCCGCCAAGTCCAAACCGTAATGAAAATCGCCGCCGCGGGGGCCGAAGGCGGAACTGTAGGCTTCAAAATTTTCGACTGGAAAAGAAGCTTCTTGCCACAAATTGCCCGTGGCTACTTGACCGGCTGAAGTTTGCTGAGCCCCGACTAAATCCTGCCGCCATCCCATACCAAGTAAACCAAGACCGATGGAAGCTGCCACCAGCAGCATCGATTTGGGACGAATTAAGCGTTTTGCCGCCAGCGGGCTTGTAGAGTCTTGCACGTTTTTTTTCATTCCTCAAAGTTGAATGGATTTGCAAGGGTGCCTTGTCTGTTGTGCCACTTCGCTGCAAGATTGCCTCTGAGCTCTACCCACTAGCGAATGAGTTGGCCAACGTGTATCTTACTGCATACAGAGTCGCTGTCAAGGCTTCGGGTTAAATGCTGTGGGAAACGGAAAATTATTTTCCAGCGGAATTCCTGCTGCGGTTGAATTCGATCGAGCTTTTGCTTGACACTATAGTTATACCATTTTTTAAAAGATGTGATATACTTGTGTGCAAAGTAAAGGAGAGAATTACAATGTCTGGTCGTCCTCATATAAAGATTACCGAATCTGGAGAAAATTTGCGAGAAATCCTCAAACAGCTTGCAAAGAATCCTAGCTTATAACAAAGTTCAAATGCTTTATTTATTTCAGTAAAAACAAGTATAAACTGTGCGGGAACTATCGGCAGTTTTAGGTACAAATGAGGCAACAATTCATCGCTGGCTCTATCAATATAAAAAGGGCGGTCTGGAAAATTTGTTAAAAAATCTGTAAGGATTCAGGTCTTTGATTGGGGAATAAGAGAAGGCATAAATAAGTCACAAGAATGGGCAGATATAGCATCACGGAAAAAAGCCATTGCGCGAACACCTTGAAACCGACA
>NZ_JAUBTB010000013.1:0-111030 GCF_036704965.1 Microcoleus sp. F10-B2
GCTCTACCATGCTCTGTATTTACGTTCTAGGCTTTGTGCCTCATTATACTACCGCGAAAGTGACACAACAGGGTTAATCTCGCCACAGGTTTGATTGAAGATGAAAACCTGGCATTTCTCCGGTTCCTGGCTAAAGAAACACTTGCCCAAAATCTCGCAAAAAGTCAATGGGCGGTACAGTTAATTTATAACGGTTTAGTCATTAACAACCGTTCCTAACTTTATTTCAAATGTAAAATTCCTGGCTGCGTCAATCTCTTATCCAAGGGCAGAACTTATGAATGCTCTAAATGCAGTTCAGAAATTCTTGCTGCTGCCCAATACTTTTCTCGCCCATTTTCAGAACTTTTAGGAAATTTAGAATATGTCACACTTAACTCACATCCGAACTCAAATCAAGAACCCGATTGTCCTACAACAAGTTCTTGAGGAGATGCTTGAATCAGGACTTGATGGAATTCTCACAGGAGCCTATCTGGAAACCGACACCCATATTCATGACCCTTTTGGCAACAGTAAACTAGCGGAGTTTGTTATTCGGCGCAAACAAAGCTATCAGGGTGGTTACGACTTTGGTTTTAAATTGATAGAAAGCACAAAGGAATTTGAGTTTTTAACTCGTGATGGTTCCAAACAAGCTGCTAAGAAGTTTATGCAAGAACTAATGCCTTGGTATGCCCGGGAAAACACTCTGGCAGCACTGAGAATTCAAGGATTTAACATTGAATCCCAGACTGAAGAAAATGGCGAAATCGTGATAGTTGCTGGCAAGTGGTGTTAATGGTTAAAGCCAAAGTGAAGCTAATAATGCTTCGCTTTGGGCTATTGAGTCTTGAAACTCTGAGCGAACCGAAATATGCCAACAAACTACTCAACAAACTACTGAACAAAAAACAGACGCAGAAATCCGACAATTCAAAGATGAAACACATTGTTGTCCTGAACATCATTGACGAACCAACACCTCATAAGTCGATCGTCATTGAAGAACCGCCCCTGATATTGACTTGGCGGGGAATGTATTTTCAATTCAATCGGAAAGAAACGTATTTACCCGAAGTCTACTGCACAAAATACATTTACAACGAAGTAAATGGCTGTTCTTTAGCTTCAATTTCTACACCGGAAATTGTTGTTGAGACTGAGCCAGATGAAACTAAGGAGACAGAATGATAGAACCTGAAGACCAAGCAGAATATCAAAAGTTCCGCCAAGAAATGTTGGAAATATTCAAGAAAGCTGAAAACATTTCACTTCGAGATTTTGCAATTGAGATAATGACGGGTGCCATCCTGAATCAAAAGACGTATGTGGCGATCGCATCAATAATGTTTGAGCATTCGACTCCCCTAAGAGGTGAAGAAAAAATGCTGGTTTTAGAAAGGTTTCTCGAAGAAGGTCGAAAAAAAGACAGCGATATTTCTCTGATACAAACAGCCCTAAAGCTTATCGCTGATGGGTTGATTATCTATTATCAACAAACTGTCGCAGAGCGAAACTAAACAAGCGGTTATTTCCGCCCATTGACTGATGGCTTTGCCCCGGCTTACGCCTAGGAATCAACTACCATAATTTATCACCAAAACCAATGTCTAACCATCATGAGCCAATCCTTTCAGAGCTTATATTTTACATTCAAAAACTATTCAGAGAAGCAGAAGAAAATAACTTTTCTGATGTAGATTTTGCAGTCAAAATCTGGAAAGGAGCAATTCTTGGCATTATTCCAGAAAAAACTTTAGTGTCGATACTGTTTGAAAAAGCAGCTCAGGTTACACCAGAGGAAAGCTATCGAATGATTTCTGATTTGGCTTTTGATTCACTGTTAGGAAAGGAAGAAGCCATTAGACGCGCATTTCAGTTAATTATCAAAGGCTTGGAAATCATAAACCAAGAATCAATAATGAGGAAAGTCCGTGACAGCAACTAAATACAAAGCAGACGATCGGGTAGGGCAACTAAAGTTATCGATCGCACTTCAGTTTCTTCCCGATCTCCCTCCAATTCCGCAAAAGGATTACCGACTGATTGTGCTCGATCCGCCCTGGCTTTTCTCTCTCAGAGAAGCCGATAAAACTCACCGGGGCAGGTGCAGCTATCCATCCATGAAAGATGAAGAAATTCTGAAGATGCCGATTTTTGATATCGCCCACGAACACGCTTATGTGCTGTTGTGGGTGACGAACAACCATCAATATCTGGGTTTTCGGTGCTTAGAGAAATGGGGATTCACGCATCGATCGACTTTCACATGGGAGAAAGTTACCAAGGATGGCAGACCCCACATCGGAATGGGTCACTACGGGAGAAATTGCACTGAACACTTCCTGGTAGCTACAAAAGGCGAACCAGGGAGTTTTAGTACCCACGGCTTAACCAACATCCCGAATATCATCAGAGCGCGGAGAGGCAAACATTCTCAGAAGCCGGAAGAGTTTTGGACGATCGCAAATCAACTCGCAGAAAAACTGGAGAATTGTGAGGAATTAGGAAAACTTTCAGAACCGTCGAGGATTGAGCTATTTGCGAGGCAACAGCGCTCGAACTGGGATTGCTGGGGGGCTGAAGCTGACTAATAAAACTAATGGGAGAGGGTTATCTCCCATTAGTGCTTCGCTGCAAAATGTTGATTTCTTCTACCACCGTTTTTACCATTTAGGAGCTGTCCAAAATGCGATTTTACGTTTTAATTAATTCAACAGGAATCGAAGAAGTAGCAGCAACTGAACTGCCCCAAATCCTAGAAATTCAAAAGCTTGTAGGAATTCCAGGGGAAGAAGCTTTTTTCGAGGCGGTCTATGGCTGTTATTCTGACCCGTCACTCGCTGTTTTGTGTGACGATGACTTCTTGCGGAAGGCTCATCAGCCAACTATGCTTACTCCAAAGCGTGTCATCCTTCAGGGACAAGTTCTTGTGGTGGCGATCGATCCACAAATTGAAGATTTCTGTCTGTTGACTCAGCAGCAGGTAGAGTTGGTGAAACGAGAAACCAAACTTTATCAAGCAAATTCACGTTAGCACTGAAGGATCGATCGATAGTCAGTAACTAACACTAATTTCAGCGCATTACGTGGGAGTAGCGCCCCACATCACAGCAAGCAATGCTTCGCTTGGTCGGTAACGATTTTTAATCAGGAAACAACAATGCTAGATGCCACACACCCTACAGAATATGACGCGGTACTCGGCGGTCAAGTCTCGGTTCCCGTCGGTGCTGCGATACTCGGAGGTCTATTCGGTGTTAAGAGCCGTTTAGCATCAAGTCATCTGGCATCCAAAATTGGTGCCATGTCTGAAGCTTGCAAATATGGTGAGCCTGGTTTTGATTTGATGGTTCAGTTTTTGAAAGATAAATCGATCGACCCAGCAGTAAAAAAGGCTGGGAAAATTTGTGTTTCTTCAATGTTAAACGCTACTTTAGTGACTGATGATTTGGGATGGTATCTTGTTGGGCATGGGCAGCTATATCCTGACAGCAAAGTAGATACTTTGCGATTAGCTTGTGAAAAACTTCTTGCTTACATACACACGCTGTACGGGAAGAGGAAATGGTATTTCGGCGGAGGCTACAGCTATATTAGGTTTCTTCAAGTTCAAGATTGGGAATGGGCTAAAGGCAACAGAAAAACCTTGAGTGATTCAATCAACCACTTAGTACAAATTCTTTCAGCCGAAAAGCTAAGAAGAGTAATAATTTTGAATTTTGTTTACTACTGCCAAACGTATTATGATATTGGCGTAGCCTATCAGAAGGAAGTACCTAGAAATAAGTTTCCTGACAATATTGAACCGAGATTGTTAAGTCAAGGCATTTATCACAGTTTACTTCCTTGGTTTGAAGAGGATTTTTCAAGACTAATTTCTTCTTCATTTGAAGATTTAGTGATTGAATAAATGCTTCGCTTTGAGAGTGTGATTTCTCAATCACACAAAATGAAAGATAATTTGATTGAATTCTCGATCGACCCGCAAATCTACAATTTAGCTTTAGCTTATGCCTCAGAACAAGCAAACTTAGAAAATGGTCAAAAAGTTTTCTACAATACAATGACAGTGTGGGCAGTGAATCATCTTTTAGGGTGGATGGAGTTTGAAACTATTCTAGATAAGGATGATGACTGGACTCTGGCAATTGAAGCAGTTTTAGACCTTGCTGACTTGATGTTGCCTGGAATCGGAAAGATTCAATGCTGTCGAATTTGTGAAGAAGAAACAGCTATTTCTCTATCAGTTCGAGGCGATTGCATTGCCTATATCTTTGTCCAAATCCCTGACTCATTAGATAAAGTCAAACTTTTGGGCTTTTTCCCGGCTGCCGACATCCACGGCGATACTGTAGAAATTTCCGTTGCCGACCTTCAGCCATTTGATAATTTGGAGAACTATTTGGAAGGCATTGAATTAGAAACTGTGTAATATAAAAGCAATGGGAAGGTAGTTAAATGCTGGCTGCTTTCCTACCACTCCAGACAGCACTCTTGAATAACATGAAAACCCAACTTGAGGAAGTCTTGATCGGACAAGTGGCATCAGTTCTTTGTGTCACAAGTAGAATGTACACCTCTGTAAGTCGCAGTTATCAAATCTTTACAGCTTTACCGATACTGCCTTATGAGCCACATTCGGATGCAAAAATTATTGGTTTTCCTGACCTACATCTTCACTATGACTATCGTTTCTGGTCTGACCAAGTGGTTAAAGAAGTATTCAATGATTCGATATACGAAACTTCTGCTGATTGGCCATCTTATATCCAACGCCATGAGGATGTAATTGGTGAACCGTTTCTAAAAAAGATGGTGTGCGTTCGAGAGATGCCGTTCTTGGATCACTCCTACAAATTCATCCTTGCTTTGGAGGAAGCTTACAAAGACTACACCCTGGTCAACGACATTTGCCCGCACCAGGGCTACAAAACTTTTCCAAGTCTCCTAGACGGATGCCAGAGGATATGTCCCGGACATGGACTCGGTTTCCGCGATGGCAAAGTCTGCAAACGCAGCGAGTAGATAATTACGATCGCATTCTGAGCAGGGTGCGTAGCTTGCGGGGCGCGAAAGCGCCATCGCCTACACCTACTGGAGCACCCCATGAAACTCAAAGATGTTATTGCCAATCTGTCGGCTGCCGAGCGCCAAAGTCGCTTCATGAGTTTTCTACGACCCTCGGACTTTCGTAGGAGATTATGGCGAAACTGAAGCCGTTGTAGATACCAAAAAGTCGCAACTGATGAAGGTAGTTTCTATCTTCGTCCTATGGTAACTCCTGGCGATCGCTCCTGATTCATCAAATCCTGTACTTCGTGAGTTAGTCTTTGGGCTTCCTGAGCGCTCAGGGAATCTTTATCATGAAGATTCAGGTAATCAGCGAAGAATCCTGCAATTACATAAGTTTGCCAGATAAACAGTTCATTTTTGGTTCCGGCAATGGGGCGGTCAAAACTTTCACCTACATGAAAAATCGAATTATCTTCAGGATTTCCATAGAATTTAGGTGATTCCTTTTTAATGGGACTGCTGAAAACTCTGTAACGTTTCCTGACAACCGATGTTAAATGGGTAATTTTCACCCCCGGCGGTGGATTATTTTTGTCACGGTAGTTGCCTTGGTTCATCCAGGCATTGAAAGCATCTATGTTGCCCGATACTTGATATCGATCGCCTTCCTCACTCTGGTTTCCATAGGTAGACAGTAGCATTTCCTTGAATAACTTAAAAACCTCTTCATCTGATTGGTTCATAGAAAAAGAGCAAGCCTTCAAGATTTCTTTACAGCCTGTCAGAACTTTCCAAGCATCTGTTATGTTTGTATGGATAGACAACGGTTGGCTGCACACTAAATCAGCCTTCCTTCTTCTGATTCCTAAGTAAACTGTGTGTCTATCGCTTATAACCGCAGGAGCGATATAGCAACCAGTTATTAGCTTTTGATTTGGATCGAATCCTAATCCCGCCTCTCTTCTACGTTTAGCTTCTCCCATATTCCCTCTACTCAAGAATCAATTTTTTCTAGTTTAACGTTTTCTTTGTTTAGGGAGCAACTATTTTAGTTGTGTAAAGCCTTCTTTACTATGTTTTTAAGAATGTTTCCAGTAATGTTTCTCCCAATGTTTTTAGTAATGTTTCTCGCAATGTTTCTAATGCTTCGCTTGTGAGGGTTTGAGATAGAGGATTAAAATAATGGCAGATTTTGAGATTAAACATGGCACTTGGGAAAGCAAAGATGGCAAACTGATAAAATATACGAAAGAAAGTTGCCTGCTTAATAGCTACGATGATTGGAATGAATATCATCTGCAAATTACCCGATGGCCACAAACTACGTCAATTGAGATTGTAGTGATGAGTGGCGATCAAGGATATGACTCTGAGAGCCGATGGTCACGTTCCGAAGTACATCGGCTAACCAAACTGCCTCATGCAGAATTTGAGGCACAAAGAGAGCAACTAATTGAGAAAATCCTCAAATTAGCAAATGAACAATTTGGGCATCTAACATTTTAAAAGCGCATATCTGGGTCGCTCCCAGAACTCTTATCATGTACGACCAAAGCAAGATAACGTTAGGCAAAACCATTAAAAATGCTCGACAACAGCATGGTTTTAGCCAGAAAGACTTGTGTAAATTGCTAATTTTACCGTCAGACAGTTTTCAGACGATCGACCGCTGCCTGCTAGCAAAAATCGAAAACAACCGAGTTAATGTGCGATCGAATGAGTATGACTGGCTGATACCCAGAATTGCTGCAATATTTGCTCTTGATGTTGTTTGGCTTGAAGCAATCCGTCAACAAACCGAAGTTGAGCCTCTGGACTTAGAAAACGCCGTAGCAGTATTTCCCATTTACTTCAATCGCAAAACCTATGACCTATAAAAGAGTGTATCTGCATCGGGTGGTGGCCGAACACAGCATCAATCGTAAGCTCAGACCCGGTGAAGTTGTTCATCACCTGGACGAGAACAAATCTAACAACTCGCCAGAAAACCTGGTAATTTGTTCTAGTGCTTCTGTTCACAGACGCCCTGAATGTCCGCTCTCGGTGACAAAAACTTGAAGTCGAGCGAACTCTGATTCAAGTTGAGGATTTGTGGTTATAAAAGTTAGAAATACTTACACATCGTTTCAGCGTCGGAATGTGTAAGTCTGCCGATTTTCGGCAAAATTCAAGTTCAATCTACTTTGACCTTTCACCTATGAAAATATTTTTCCTTGACCTAGACGGTACACTCCGCCAAACGAAAAGCGGAGAAACATTCATCAACCGACCAGACGATCAACAAGCCATTCCCGGAGCTTTAGCAGCAGCCGAATATTTGAGTTCGATCGGATTCATTCTCATTGGCATCACCAATCAAGGTGGATGTGCTGCAATTGACCCTGCTACCAACAAACCACGGAAAAGTTTAGAGGATGCGATCGAGGAACAGAAGATTACCCTAGAGCTTTTTCCCAAGTTGTCGGAGATTTATTTTTGTCCAAGCTGGGGTGAAAACTGTTTTCAAGTTTCTCGCTCTGGTGAAATCAATTCTTTTCAGGCGCCCATCGGTAACAGCGGTGGCTCAATCTCATGTCGGAAACCAGGACACGGAATGCTGTTACAGGCTGTTGCTGGCATTCATTCTGATGCTGACCCGGTTGAGTGGGGGGATTCATGGATGAGTGGCGATCGCAACGAAGATGAAGTCTGTGCAGCATCAGGGATTGTCAATTTTATTTGGGCAAATCTCATGCTCAAACGGTTTGGCGGGGCTGATTGCCAAGAAACCCCCAACGAAATAGTTAAAAAGTTTGATCGACTGATTCAACACTAATTCAAGAGCGTTTTGCCGGATCGCTCCCGGCTTTATTTCCCTGAGAATGCAAAAACTTTTACTCACAGGTCTAACTGCCATCACTTTGACTGCTACTGCTACTATCTATTTGCTATAGATAGAGACACAGAAAGAAACCCAAGAAATTGAGAAATATTTTGGTGAATATCAGGAAGCTTATCAGATCGGCATTCAAATCGAAGAATTTGAATGCAACCGTCACAAGTCAGAGTAATGCTTCGCTTTGAGGTAGTGTTGCTTTTCTCAATGCTATGAACTTAGAAGAATTAGTTCTGTTTCTGAAATATGAAGCCGATCTCCCTAACTTTTTCCAGACTTCTGCCAACTATTACTATCACTCTAATCAACTACCTTCAGAGGCTGAAGTTCAGAAAATCAAAGTAGTTTTAGCGGTCAGCGATCAAAAAGAAGGTCAGCAGCCAAAGAGTAATGATCCACTTTATCAGCAAGCTTATCAAATCGCTCAGTCTATTTAATAGGAGCAATAAGTAGATGGAAGGCATTAATATTTGGTCTGGCTCTGATATTGGAATTGGTGTTGCATTAACAAATCCGACTGAGCTAGCTTTCCGAAAGAACAAAATCAAAAATCATTACCCGGTAACATTCAGGGGCGTCAATTTCCGCGATGCTGAATCTGCCTATCAAGAGTACAAAAGTCGTGATATGCAGGAATCGATCGAAATCATGACGGAAATCATCGTGTGCAAATTACAGCAGCATCCTCGGTTATCTGAAGCAATTACGCAGCGAGGCGGTGTTGAATGGCTTAAGCGATGCCGTCACATTGTTGGAGTAAGAAATAGTCGTTGGGAAGGCTACGGATTGGAAAGTAATTTCATCCTGTGCTTAGTATTTGCCTATCAATTGTGTAGTGAATAGCGCGATTGCCGGGTCGCTCCCGGTCTTAAATTATGCCTAAGCCTAATTCTGAAATCAAGTTTGCGATTCTTAAGGCGAGTTACTGGGTTGGTCATGCTACTGAATATGGCTGCGTTTACTGGCTCCTCGAAAATAAAGGGCAATGGACTGAAGATTTTGAAGCAGCTTATTTCTTTAATACTCGATCGGATGCTCAATTACGCTTAGCTGAGGAGAATCGTGCTTCTGAAAATCCTCATATTTCCATTGTTGAGATTGAATTGTACCGTGATTAAGTTAATGCTTCGCTCTGAGATTTTAACTTTAAGGAGAATCAGTCATGACAATTACAGTCGAACAAATCAAATCAATCCTTGCTGGCACTGAAGAAAATCTGCGACTTTTGCAGAAGCAGCCAGAGTATCAGGCGCTCGAACAGAGCGAGAATTTTGTCACACAAAATGAATTAGGTTTGGCGGATGCTATTCAGGCACTGAGTGAAGTTTATCAGGCAATTACTGAATCTGAATGCGATTTAGTCAGTGCTGTCGTTAGTTCACAACTACCCCCGAGCGGAATTTCTAACTAATTAATCAGCGCATAGCCGGGTCGCTCCCGGCAGTCTCATGAAATCTACAACTGTTAAATGGAATCCACCCACTGCTGAAGAGTTGCCGTGTAATTGGTCAGTTCAGGCGATCGGTGATGATGGCGGAGCTTATAAAAGTCGTGACGGTTTGATTGTAATAATTTCTTGTTCGATCGAAAAAGACGGCAATTCGTGGGTTCATCTCTCACTGTCTCGGAAAAAATCAGTTCCAACTTGGATAGATTTGGTCAAAGTCAAGGAGATTTTCTTGGGTGCAGACGCTTTGGCAATTCAGATTTTGCCTGCTCGATCGGAATGGGTAAATGTTCATGAGTTCTGTCTCCACCTTTATCAATGCCTCGACCAACGACCAATTCCTGACTTTCGTAAACTAGGAACAATTTGATGACACTCGATCGCAACGACATGAGAACCTACCCAGTCCAAGAGAAACCGTGCAAAACTTGTCCGTTTAGTGGAGAAAAACCGTTACCTCTCTCTCCGTCAGACTTGGTAATGTACTACCAGAATCTGATGGGAAACGGGCAACACATTTGTCATAGTACGAATAACACGAAAATATGTAGGGGTGGCAGAGACATACAACTAAAATGGCTATGTTCGATCGGTTTCTTAGGTGAGCCGACTGATGAAGCTTTCAACGAAGCAGTAAACTGGGCATTGAATAATAAGGAGTCAGCAACGTCAACGACCCATGACTAAATCTTAGCAATTAATTCAAGCTTTATGAACTGCGAAATTACTTTTGGCAGATTAATCAAAAATGCCCGATTGTATCAATCTATGAGTCAAATAGAACTGGCTCGTAGATTGACCGCTCGCACAGAAAAAAATGGAAGTTTCTCTGAGGTCACTCGAATAGAAAACGATTGCGCTGATATTCCGCAAGAACAGTGGCTATGGTTAATCCCGGCACTGGCAGCAATTTTTGAAGCTGACATAGCCTGGTTTCAGAAAATTCATGACTCAACCCCGCTCCAAACTTTAGATACATCTCAAGCCATTTTCCCTGTTTATCTACCATGACCTATCAAGTTGTTTATTTGCACAGGGTTGTTGCTGAACAGACAATCGGACGCAAGCTCAGACCCGGCGAAGTTGTTCATCACTTAGACCATGACAAAACCAATAACTCACCAGAAAATCTGGTAGTTTGTTCGAGTGCCACAGTTCATGCCAAGTATCACCTTCGGTCTGGGAGGCAGAGAATGGAACCCGATCGACCCTTGATTCGAGTTGGTGATCTCTGGTTCTGATATCCGTTCAAACCGTAATCCGTGCAACCCTCACAGTCCGGTTGCGCGGGTCTGCCGAGTTATCGGCAAGTTAAACTTATACAATCTATGAGGCTAAATCATGAATAGAAAACAAATTCTCACAACAGGTATAGTGTTAACCTTGGGTGTTACTGCTGCTGTCGCTGGGGCTGACTATCTGCTAACCCAAGAAACCCAGGAAGTAGAAGAAAGTCTTGGCGTATATCAAGAGGAAGCCTATCCCATCGGGGTACAAATTGAAAAAGTTGAAGGTGCTAATGACAGTGCCGCTTCCGAATGATAAATACTTCGCTTTGGAGTGATAAATTTCATTCCCAAGCAATGGATATTACAAATAGTTCACTTCATTACAAAATCAAAAAATATCATGAAAGCACAAACACTGAAAGGACAATCCATTTTAACAGGTCTAACTATTGCTACCCTAGCTGTTAGTGCTGCCGTAACTACTGTTGAATATTATCAGAATAAAAAAATACAACAATTAGAAACGGATCTTGGAATTTCGGAGGAAGAACCTCTACCAAGCGGGATTCAGATTGAATCTAAACCAAATCTTCAAGATGTTATCTAAGTAATCCTTCGCTTTGAGGTAGTGTTGGTTACTATCTCAAAGCAATGGATTTAAATCAGATGGATTTGAATCAGGTAGTTCACTTTCTAAAATATGAAAGTGATCTAAAAGTTTTCTTCGACACTGCTGCTAACTACTATTTTTATTACCAAAAGCTTCCTTCTCCAAATGAAGTTCTAAGAATTAAAGTTGCCTTAGCAGTAAGTGATTTTCTTGAAGGTCAAAACCCACAAAGTTCTGACCAACTTTATTTGAGCGCTTATCAAATAGCTCAATCCATTTAATCCAATCACTGTCCTCCACTGGCGTCAATAACCCACCACTAAATCCTAGATTCTAGTGGTGGCTTGAAAAAGTTTGTAGTTGATCCATCTCAGTTCCTTGAAAACTAGGTTATGTAGGTCAGGTTATAGCACCAAAGAAGGGTTCAACAGTTCTGTGTTCTGCTGTCAGTCATTAAATGTCCGAATTGGGTTTAGGCAGTGTGGCTGACCTAACCAGCCTAGATAACACTGACCAGTTGACCTTTACCCTAGCAATAAGAGCTTTCAAATGTCGAACAAAAATGCAGTTTTTGTTCTGGATACCGTAGCTCGCGGGTGGAACGCCATTACAATCCTTACAATCCAGTACATCTTCAGCAGTTTTTCGCCAATATTCATTCACCATTATTTGGAAGGAGAAGAAGACCTGAGGAAGTTCGCAAACAAACTCATAGACAAACTTTAGACCATCTCAAGCAATCTTCATAATTCATCTAGCTAATTTAGGAGCTACAAAACTGTTTAGTTACACCGAATCATCGCCAAAAAACCATCGGTCGATCACTCTGACCTGGTGAAGTTGTCCACCACCTTGACGAAGATAAATCTAATAACTCACCAGAAAACTTGGTGGTTTGTTCAAGCGCATCAGTGCAGCGGCAATATCACATCCGGTCACTGCATCAGAAATTTGAGTAAAAGTCAGGCGCTTAGTTACCAACAAATATGGTATTCATAGTTGCTTTTATTCTCCTCAATGATGCAATAATAGAATGGCAGAGATAGGGAAACTGCAATGGTGGAACTAACAAAGTACAGTTGGTGGGGCGAACCCAACGTAAGGATTCAGGTCTAAATTTGAGGAATTAAAGATGGTTCTTGCAGATCGGGATTAACCATCGCTTTTATAGCTTGCTCAAAAAAATCAATTACGGAACGTCCTTGACGACGACAAGTTTGTACAACCGTTAATAAATTGGCAGTATGTTTAAACCGTTCCATTGAACGGGAACCGCCACTAACCTTTCTTTTTGTTACTGCGAGCCGGAGTGTTCGCTCTGCTAAGTTATTGTCTGGAGGTACCTCTGGATGGTCTAAAAAATACCACCATTGATCTGTTTTATTTCGTAGCGAGCGCAAAAGCTTACTGGCTTCTCCCCCTGCCAGTGCCATCCACTTATCAAGAGAGAACTTAACTTTTAGTTTAAACTCGTCCGCCCAAGCGAACAACTCACTTATATTTTGGTTCTGTTGGAATAAGCTGTAATTTTTAAATGCTTCGTCAATCAGCTTAACAAACTTTTCCCCAATTTTTTGATTGTTCAAACCAGGAAGCTGGATGAGTTTTTTAAAGTGACGGCGTAGATGGGCTAAACATTTCTGTTGAGCTTTCACATCATAACCGTTATAAACTGAATAATCGTCCGAGCTAAGTACACCACTGTAGTTCAAACCGAGAATGTTTTCTAGTTCGGCACGAGCTCTTGTATCGGCAGCATGGAATAAAGCGAAGTTTGTCTGAGCAAAAATCCACAACCATTCTTTCACACCCTTGACAACCCAAGGTGTCTCATCGCAGTGAATATTTGGCTGTGTTTGCTGTATCCAATTTTTGAGAGAGCTCACGCTTTTGTTAACTGCGACATCTATTCTTTCATTAGTGGTTACTAAGGTTCCCACCCCGATTTCTATCTGACCGAGTTCCCACAAAAGCTCTTGTTGTTTTTCATAGGATAGATGCCCGTAATTATTTATCCATCCTAAAAAAGCTTGTAGCCTTACTCCTATATCTTGTCCGGGAACTAGATCGGGTGACCAATCGGATGCTTGTACATTTCCACAATGCTCACACACACAAGTATGGCGCTGATACTCAACTATTTCTATGGGCCGCTCTACTAACTGTGCTACTTGCTGTGTTTCAATTTTTATTGGCTCTTTGAAAAATCCCGTACCACAACAACCACAACACTCTGGACGTAAAATTTCCCAGCGCTCTACTCTACCAAACCCTTTACGAGTTTTTCCCGGATGCCCTGGTTGTCCTCCCGGTTTCCGTTTTGGAGCTTGGCTTTCATCATCGGAGCTCTCAGGTTTTTTTTCTGATTTTTTGAGGATGTCCCCAGATGGTGGTTTTGATGATGTTTTACTGTCTAAATCTCTACTCGCCTTGAGTTTTCCTATTTCTTGTTCTAGCTCTAAAATTCGGGAGTTTAGTTTAATTGTGGCGCTCGCCTGAAAGACAATGATTTCCACCAGTTGTTCCGGAGCCAACTGTATCAGGATTTCACGGTCTAGTTCAAGAGGCAGGTTTTTTTCCATAATTGTAATATTCCGCCTAGAATGTCACACTTGTCAATACCCTCTGACCTGAATCCTTACAACCCAACGAACCGCCACCGCACCTGAAAACTAAAAAGCAACTGGATGAACTTGGTTTATCGCCTCTGAAACCTTCAGGCGTTATCGAAACGCGAAAATACGACGTGTTCCTCTACGATTCGACTAATCCTGAATCTTGCAGACCCAAAAGAAAGCTATCTCCCAAACAATTAGAAACCCTGACCGCCAACCGCCTCAAAGCTCAAATTAAGCGTGATTATCAAGAGTGGTATCGAGAATGTGGTTTTATCGAAAGAGATAGGGTAAGAGCGGTGAAGTGGGCAAGAGAACAGCTTCTTGCCCCTGATGAATGGTTGATTTTGGATACTGAGACTATCGACCTCGATAATGCAGAGATTGTGGAAATTGCAGTTATTAATCCGTTGGAAGAACCGCTGCTCAATACACTCGTCAGACCTGCGATTTCTATTCCCGCAGAAGCAACGGAAATTCATGGGATAACGGATGAAGGTGTAAAGGATGCACCCACTTTTCCAGAGATTTACCCTTCTATTGCAAAAGTTTTGGAAGATAAACAAGTGTTAATCTACAATTCTGCCTTTGATATCAAAATTTTAAATTACTGCTGCAAATTGCACGGCTTGCCAATTTTAAATTTACAGCAACGCTCCGATTGCCTTATGGAATGGGCGGCACAGTGGAAGAGTGATTGGAGCAATTATTATAAAAATTATAGGTATTTCCCTCTCAACGGCGGACACCGAGCATTAGGAGATTGCATAGCAGCGCTCCAATTAATTAAGAAGATGGCAGCGGATTCGGATCAAATCAATTGCCCCGTGCCAATTCCTCAGAAAAATTCATGATATCCCAATCGATCGCATCATCAGGGAACAGGGATAATTGCCCCGGCGATACGTTGGACTGCCTGCGGTTGTGGTAGGAGAGGATTTGCCGTGCAAGTCCACACCGAAAGTCTGGTTTTCTTCTTCTAGGGCAGTAATGGCTCAATAATTTCCCGCTCCTTGTCCGTGACATCGCTGGAATAACCCATTTTCAACCCCAATCTGATTAAATTTACCTCTTTTTGTCAATTTAACTCGATCGCCCAAAAGATCTTAAATGGGTTCTATAGAGCCTGTTCATAGTCCGATTGAATTGGGAATGCTTGGTATGGCGGCGTTAGAAAGAGGACTTGGATGAAATATAGGCTGATTACTGGATCGCTACTGCTTGCTATAGCCTGCACCAATAAACTTGAAAGGCCAGTAACCGAGGTTTGTTTAGGAACTGGGGGATGCGGGTAAGGCTTTGTTAAAACAGTACAGTATAGATATGATTCATTAAATCCAGGCGTGCCGTCTTATGCGACTTGAGGACTTGACTCGCGGGATCACTGTTAAAGGAATTCTACCGAATCAGCACGTTGTCATCGTGGATGTAACTCGGCACAGCGATGATGTGGTCGAACTGGTCTACAAAGATGCTAGTGGTAATTTGGGGAATGAACTGGTTTTGCGAGATCGCGAAGCTGACCTAGAGATTGTCACCACTGGACGGCCCTGGAGCTTTGATGGCGATGGGGCAATGCTGCGTCTGGTATCGGAAGCACATCGCATTCGTCTAGCACACCTGTTTGATCCACTTTTAGCAGTTCACACGTCCCTGGTTGAACCCCTGCCGCACCAGATCACAGCGGTCTATGGGGAGATGATTCCCCGGCAGCCCTTAAGGTTCTTGCTGGCGGATGACCCTGGAGCCGGAAAAACAATTATGGCGGGCTTGTTGATGCGGGAGTTGCTGATTCGGGGAGACTTGCACCGCTGCCTGGTAGTCTGTCCTGGTAGTCTGGCAGCTCAGTGGCAGGATGAGCTTTTTCAGAAGTTTCATTTGCCGTTTGAGATTCTGACGAATGAGCGCATTGAAGCAGCTCGAACCGGCAATGCCTTCACTGAAATTCCGTTGCTCATCGTCCGTCTAGACAAATTGAGTCGTAACGATGACCTGCAAGCGAAGCTGGCACAGACGGATTGGGATCTGGTGATTTGTGATGAAGCGCATAAGATGTCTGCCTCTTTCTTTGGAGGTGAGGTCAAAGAGACGAAGCGGTACAAGCTGGGCAAGCTGCTGGGAGACATCACTCGCCACCTCCTGCTGATGACGGCAACACCCCACAACGGGAAAGAAGAAGATTTTCAACTGTTCATGGCGCTGTTGGATAGTGATCGCTTCGAGGGTAGGTTTCGGGGTGGAGCTAACCCCACGGATACTTCAGACTTGATGCGGCGACTGGTCAAAGAAGATTTGCTTAAGTTTGATGGCAAGCCCCTCTTCCCAGAGCGCAAGGCATACACCGTTGGCTATCGCCTTTCAGATTTGGAGCAGCAACTTTACCATAAAGTCACAGAGTATGTGCGGGAAGAATTCAACCGGGCAGATGCCTTGGAAAACAATGGGCGCAAAGGGACGGTTGGCTTTGCGTTAACCATTTTACAGCGGCGGTTAGCATCATCCCCAGAAGCGATTTATCAGTCGATCCATCGTCGCCGAGAGCGGTTGCAAAACCGGCTCCAACAGGAGGAAGCCTTCACACAAGGACTGGGTGCCTCTGTTGATTTTGGGCGCATGATCAATTCGGAAGACTGGGAAGATGACTTTGATGACGTGCCAGAAGAAGAGCGGGAATCCACCGAAGAGGAGGTAGTGGATCAGGCGACGGCAGCACGGACAGTGGCTGAACTGCAAGCCGAAATTGAGCAACTGAACCAGATTGAGCAGTTGGCACTGAAGGTCAAGCGGAGTGGTAAGGATAAGAAGTGGGAAGAACTTTCTAACCTCCTGCAAAATGAGGCGGAGTTATTCGACGCTCATGGACATCGCCGGAAGTTGGTCATCTTTACCGAACACCGCGATACGCTAAACTACCTTGCCGATCGCATCCGCACTTTAATAGGTCGGTCTGAAGCCGTTGTGATGATTCACGGTGGGCTGGGGCGTGAACAGCGCAAGAGAGCGGAAAATTCCTTCAAGCAAGATGTGACCGTTGAGGTTCTCCTAGCAACGGATGCGGCAGGGGAGGGGATTAACCTGCAACGAGCACATTTAATGGTTAACTATGACCTGCCTTGGAACCCGAATCGGTTAGAGCAGCGGTTTGGACGGATTCACCGGATTGGGCAGACAGAGGTGTGCCATCTCTGGAATCTGGTGGCGGAGGAAACCCGTGAGGGAGAAGTGTACCTAACCCTGTTAAGAAAGTTGGATCTAGAGCAAAAGGCACTGGGTGGCAAGGTGTTTGATGTGCTAGGTAAAGCGATTGCCGGCAAAGATTTACGCGATCTCTTAATTGAAGCCATTCGCTATGGAGATCGCCCCGATATTCGAGCCAAACTAAATCAGGTGGTGTCAGACCGGCTGGATCAGCAACGGTTGCTAGAACTGTTGGAAGAACGAGCACTGGTGCGAGACACGATGGATGCCTCTAGAGTCCAGCAGATTCGGGAGGACATGGATCGGGCAGAGGCACGGCGGCTCCAGCCCCACTTTATTGCTGCCTTTTTCCTAGAAGCATTTGCAAACCTGAGTGGGACTGCCAAACAACGAGAGCCAAAGCGGCATGAAATTACCCACGTTCCGGCAATCATTCGCAGTCAGGAACGACAGATTGGGGTGAGAGAGCCAATTCTCCGCAGCTATGAGCGAATCTGTTTTGAAAAAGGACTAATTAATGTTCCCGGTAAGCCATCGGCTGCTTTTGTGTGCCCTGGTCATCCTTTACTGGAAGCGGTTACTGAAATTACGCTGGAGCGTCACCGGGATTTACTTAAGCAGGGGGCAGTGTTGGTGGATGAGAATGATTTTGGGGAGAAGGTTCGGGCATTGGTTTATCTAGAACATTCTATTCAAGATGCCAGTACCGACAGTAGTGGCAAGCGCCGGGTGGTATCGCGCCGGATGCAATATGTGGAAATTGACTCAGAGGGGAATACTCAGAATGCTGGATATGCGCCCTACCTTAACTACCGACCATTGCTGGAGGAAGAGAAAGGTTTTATTACTTCAGTTTTAGAGCAAGACTGGCTGAGAAAAAATCTAGAACCCCAAGCAACTCGATACGCGATTACTCATCTAATACCGGAGCATTTCCAGGAGGTCAAAGGGCCTAAAGAAGAACTAATCATCAAAACAATCAAGGCAGTAAAAGAACGGCTAAATAAAGAGATTTATTACTGGGATCAGCAAGCAGAACATTTAAAACAGCAGGAAGCAGCAGGGAAGGTCAACGCTAAGATCAACTCGGCTAAAGCCAGGACGAGAGCCGATGAGTTGGACTCTCGCCTTCAAAAGCGCATGACAGAATTGGAGCAAGAGCGCAAGCTGTCTCCCCTGCCGCCGGTGGTTGTGGGTGGAGCGTTGGTGATCCCGATTGGACTTTTGCAACGGTTACAAGGGAAACGGCAGTCGGAAGCGGCTTTATTTGCCAGAGAAACAAAGCGGGTTGAAATGCTAGCAATGCAAGCAGTGATGACAGCCGAGCAAGCGTTAGGGCATGAACCACGCGATGTAAGCCGGCATAAGTGCGGATACGATATTGAGTCTCGCGTTCCGGGGACGGCGGCTCAACCTAGACGGGTACGGTTTATTGAAGTCAAGGGACGGATTAAGGGAGCTGAAACGGTTACAGTTACTAAGAATGAGATTTTAACTGCACTGAATAAGCCCGAAAACTTTGTGCTGGCATTGGTGCAAGTACCGGAGGCAGAGAATTTTCCTGAAGGAGATGCGTTTAAGGTTTCGACAACCAAGGGCAACTATAACGTGGGTGATAACGGCTGCGTGGCAAGGTATGTTCTGAACCCATTCGAGAAAGAGCCTGACTTTAAGTCAGACAGTGTGAACTATAACTGGGAGAAGTTATGGCAGCAAGGGAGGGAGCCAGAATGATGAATCACGCTGTTGCCTGTTGCTGACAGCAATTCAAGAGATCATGAACTACCCCCATGTTCAAACGTTCCAAATAATTCTCATCTCAATTTGTTATTTACATGACCTATCGCAAAAAGCTAATTGAAGTTGCCCTGCCACTAGAAGCAATCAACATAGAATCGGCGCGGGAGAAGTCGATTCGGCACGGTCATCCCAGTACGTTGCATCTCTGGTGGGCGCGGCGACCGTTGGCGGCTTGTCGGGCAGTGCTATTTGCGTCATTGGTGGATGATCCATCGAGTTGGCCGGATAAGTTTCCGACTGAGGAGGCACAAATTGCCGAGCGACAACGATTGTTTGATATTTTGGGCCGAATCACAATCGAAACTGATAAAAAGGGCAACACAAAACAAGTCATTCGGGGTTTAGTGTCCTGGAACGATATCAATGACCCTAATTCTGGCGTGCTGGTTGCGGCACAGCGAGAGATTGCCCGTAGCATTGCCTGGAACCGAGGAGATCAGCCACCAAGGGAGCCGGAAGCGGTGCGGCGTTATTTAGCGGAGAATGCACCGCCGGTTTATGACCCGTTTTGTGGAGGTGGTTCAATTCCATTAGAGGCACAACGGTTAGGGCTAGAAGCCCATGCCAGCGATTTGAATCCAGTAGCGGTGCTGATTAATAAAGCTTTGATTGAGATTCCGCCTAAGTTTAAGGATATGCCACCGGTGAACCCAGAGGCTCAGAAGCGGCTGAAAACTGCCAAGTGGTATGGAGCGCAGGGGTTAGCGGAAGATGTGCGTTATTACGGGAAGTGGATGCGGGATGAGGCAGAGAAGCAAATTGGGCATCTATATCCTAAAGTAACGCTACCATCGGAAAAAGGGGGTGGTGAGGCGACGGTGATTGCTTGGTTGTGGGCAAGAACAGTGAAATGTCCGAATCCGGCTTGTGGGTCTGAAATGCCATTGGTGCGATCATTCCAACTTGCTACAAAGAAAGGAAAAGAAGCATGGGTAGAGCCTGTAGTTGATCGCAATCAAGTACCTCCAGCTATTCAGTTTGAAATCAGAGAAGGTAATGGAAAACCTCTCAAAGAAACAGTCAGCCGAAAGGGATCACTTTGCATTGCCTGTGCAACACCTGTGCCTTTAGATTATGTGCGTTCAGAAGGAAAAGCCGGACGGATGAAGGCACAAATGATGGCAATTGTAGCGGAAGGCAGAAGTGAGCGTATTTATTTGCCGCCTAATAAAGAGCATGAAAAAATTATCACTTCAGCACAACCACAATGGATACCTGAAACTAATTTGCCAGAACAAGCATTAGGTTTTCGAGTGCAAGGGTATGGCATGACTAAACATGCACATTTATTCACAGCTCGTCAGTTACTTTGTCTTACAACATTTAGCAACTTAGTTAGTGAAGCCCAAAGACAAATATTGAAGGATGGTGCGGAACAAGAATATGCAGATGCCTTAGCCGTTTATCTCGCCTTATCAACAAGTAAAATGACCGAAAATCATTCGACTTTGTGTTCTTGGATGTCAGGTATTAAATATGAAGTAGTGCGTGGTACATTTTCTCGTCAAGCTTTACCTATGACATGGGATTATGCTGAGTCAAATCCCTTTGCTGGTTCTTCAGGGGATTATTATGAACAGGCAGCAAGAGCATCGAAGACTTTAGAGATTGGTGCGGTCAAGACACCAAACCAAACAGGGTTTGTAACAAAAAAGAGCGCTACTGAGGCATTTTCAGAACAAGAAATAATCTTTTCAACTGACCCACCATACTACGATGCAGTTCCTTATGCAGATTTATCAGACTTTTTCTACATTTGGTTACGTCGTACTCTAAGCTCATTGTATTCCTCTCTTTTTGACACTTTATTAGTGCCAAAAGAACAAGAGTTAGTAGCAGATCCGTTCCGTCACGGTGGACGAGAAAAGGCTCAGCAGTTTTTTCAACAAGGACTTGGGCAAGCATTTGCCCAGATGTATAAATCTGCCCATAGTAAATACCCCCTAACAATCTACTATGCCTTTAAGCAGGCTGAAGTAGATACCGAAGAAGAAGGGGAGAGTGAAATTCAGGCGGTAGCTTCAACAGGTTGGGAAACTATGCTTGAGGGATTAATCCACGCAGGGTTTGTAGTTAATGGAACTTTGCCTGTACGGACAGAGCGTAGTGCTCGTACCCGAAGTGTTGGTTCTAATGCTCTTGCTTCCTCGATCGTCCTTGTCTGCCGACTTCGTGCTAAAAACGCTCCCCCCACCACCCGTCGCCGTTTCGTAGACGAACTCAAATCCGAACTCCCCGATGCGCTCAAAAAGCTTCAGCAAGGCAACATCGCGCCGGTAGACTTGGCTCAGGCCAGCATTGGACCCGGCATGGCAATTTATTCTCGCTATGCCAAAGTGCTGGAATCAGATGGTTCCTCCATGCGAGTCCGCACGGCCTTACAACTAATTAACCAGAGCCTCGATGAATTCCTGACTGAGCAGGAGGGTGAATTCGACACTGACACCCGCTGGGCATTGGCATGGTTCGAGCAACACCAGTTCAATGAAGGGCTATTTGGTGATGCCGAAACCCTTTCCAAAGCTAAAAACACCAGCATTAAAGGCATGGTAGACGCAGGAATTCTTATTGCTAGGGCTGGAAAAGTTCAACTGATTCCCCGCGATGCCCTCCCCCCTGATTGGAATCCTGCCAAAGATAGTCGAATTCCAGTTTGGGAAGCGACTCAGCAGCTCATCCAAGCATTAGACCAGAAAGGGGAAATGGGTGCGGCTCACCTCAGATCGCAATTGGGCGATTTAGGAGATGTGGCGCGAGATCTCGCCTACCGTCTCTACAGCATTTGCGATCGAAAAGGTTGGACGCAGGAAGCGATCGCCTACAACAGCCTGGTCATCTCTTGGCCAGAAATCAGCCGATTAGCCCTAGAGGAAAAACCATCTCATTCTCAGCTAGAGCTATTTTGATCAACCACAAACCTCTTTGTAACCTTTGTGACTTTGTGGTAAACCCTTAAACCCTCTCTATTCCACCTTTTACTTATGTCTATCAGCAACCACGAACGAGTCGGCAGAGCCTTGAACCTACTCAAGGAAGGCTTATATCCTTACATTGAGCGTGAGATGAAAGTTCTCTATAAAGACAAGTGGTTGCTGGCAGCAATTCCTTGCATCGACCCAGATAACACCCTCCGTCGCAAACCCGAAGATATCTTACGAAATGACCTCTCTGCCCAACTGAAATTGATTTGGGCCAAATGGGAAGAAGTCTTCAAGCAAATATTAGGACAAGCAGAACGTACCCTAGTTAGCGAGCTTCGCAATACTCGAAATTCCTGGGCGCACGATTCTACCTCCATCTCCTCAGACGATGCTTACCGCGCTCTCGATAGCATTGCTCGCCTTCTTAATGCTGTCGGTGCAGCAGAACAATCAGACATTGTTGAGAAGCAGCGCAATGAGCTAATGCGACAACGCTATGAAGAACAGGCGCGTCGTGAAGTTCGTCGTGCTACCGTTGCCTCAATGGAAGGCACCCCCACGGTCGGGCTTAAGCCTTGGCGCGAGCTGGTCATGCCTCACCAGGATGTTGCTTCCGGACGCTATCAACAGGCAGAGTTTGCTGCTGATTTATGGCAGGTATTTCTGGATGAAGGATCGGACGAATACCGCGATCCCACCGAATTCTTCCGGCGCACCTACCTGACTGAAGGACTTAAGCAACTTCTTACCGGGGCATTACTGCGGTTAAGTGGCAACAAAGGCGACCCCGTGATTGAGCTTCAGACCAACTTTGGGGGGGGCAAAACCCACGCCATGCTTGCCCTCTACCATCTGTTTTTTGGGGTTTCCGCCAATCAATTACCGGGGTTGGAACCTGTCTTTGGAGCAGCGAAAGTGCTTGAACCTCCCCAAGATGTCAGAACAGTTGTACTGGTGGGTAACAAAATTTCCCCCGGCCAAACGCACACGAAGAAGGACGGCACTGTCGTTGGGACTCTCTGGGGTGAGATTGCGTGGCAGCTTGGCGGAAAAGAAGGCTACGAAATGATGCGGCAAGCCGATGAAACCTCCACCAACCCTGGCGATACGCTGAAACTGCTATTCAATAAGTATTCGCCCTGCCTAATCTTGATTGATGAATGGGTGTCCTATGCCCGCCAGCTTCATTTCGAGAATGACTTGCCGGCTGGAAGCTTTGATACCCACTTCACCTTTGCCCAAACCCTCAGCGAGTCTGCTAAAAATGCCAATCGCACCCTATTGGTAGTTAGTATCCCCTCTTCTGATATCGAGATTGGCGGCAATCGCGGTCAGGATGCCTTAGATCGGCTCAAGAATGCGATTGGTCGCGTGGAGTCTCCCTGGCGACCTGCTAGTGCTGAAGAAAGCTTTGAGATCGTCCGTCGCCGTCTATTCCAGCCAATTGATTCCAACTCCTACGTTGCCCGTGATGCGGTGATTCGTGCCTTCTATGAGATGTACCAATCTCAAGCGGTTGAGTTTCCGTCTGAATGCAAGGAAGTCAGCTACAAACGCCGGTTAGAAGAAGCCTACCCCATCCACCCTGAACTGTTTGATCGCCTATATTCCGACTGGTCAACCCTCGACAAATTCCAGCGGACTCGTGGCGTGTTGCGGTTGATGGCAAAGGTCATCCATTGCCTTTGGGATCGGGGAGACAAGAACCTGCTGATTATGCCGGCCAGCGTCTCAATGGATGACGCACAGGTGCAGTCTGAGTTAACCCGTTATCTGGATGACAACTGGGTGCCTGTCATTGAAAAAGATGTGGATGGGACAAATTCTCTCCCTGTTTCCCTCGATAACCAGAACCCTAACCTAGGACGGTACTCAGCCTGCCGTCGCGTTACTCGCACTATCTATCTCGGCTCAGCTCCCACCTTGCGGGCAGCCAATCGCGGCTTACAAGACCGTCGCATAAAACTGGGCTGTGTGCAACCTGGAGAATCCGCCGCCACGTTTGGAGATGCCCTGCGGCGACTAACCGATCAAGCAAGCTATATCTATATTGATGGCGATCGCTACTGGATTTCTACCCAACCCAACGTGACTCGCATGGCTCAAGACCGAGCCACCCAGATTGCGGAAGATCCGCAAAAGATTGGGGAAGAAATTGTTCGCCGCTTAAAGCTGGACAAACAACGAGGAGAGTTCGCTGGAGTCCATATTGCGCCTAGCTCATCGGCTGATGTTCCAGATGATGAATCAATGGGAGTGCGCCTAGTCGTTTTGGGAGCACAACATCCTCATATCAGCAAATCAACCAATAGCCCTGCACGTCAACAGAGCGAGCAAATCCTTGCCACCAAAGGAGCCAGTCCCCGCTACTGCAAAAATCTCCTACTGTTCCTGGTTCCTGACAAGTCTAAACTAACGTCACTGGAGCAAAACGTTTGCCAGTTCCTCGCCTGGGACTTGATTGTTCGAGACAAGGACCTGCTGAACCTTGACCCATTTCAAAGCAAGCAGGCGAACACAAAACGAGAGCAGACTAACGATCTGGTAGATAACTTACTGAAGGAAGCTTACCAGTGGCTTCTAGTTCCAACCCATAAAGCCAATGCCGGTGATCCCAAACAGCAAACAGACTGGACAGAAGTGCGCCTCCAGGGACAAGACTCCCCTATACTCAGAGCTAGTCGCAAGGCAGTGCATGAGGAATATCTAATTGTTACTTACGCCGCAAACCGCTTGCGGATGGAAGCTCTCGATCCGTACCTGTGGCGAGAATCTGACCATATTGACACCAAACTGCTGTGGTCGTATCTGATTAAATACTTGTACCTCCCCCGCCTCAGCAATGAGCAAGTCCTTATTCAAGCCATTCAGCAGGGTGTTGCAGCACTCCTGTGGTCTGAAAACTTTGCCTATGCAACGGGCTGGGATGAAGCAAAAAAACGGTATCTGGGATTGAAAGCCGGACCAAACGAAACTTTTACCGTAACTTTGAGTAATCAGAATTTGTTAGTCAAGCCAGAAGTTGCTCAACGACAACTTGATGCAGACGAAACTGCTAGAAAGCGGGCAGAGAATGAGAAGAAGAACGAGCCAGGTTCTAAGCCGATTGAAGGCAGCCACGATGGCACTGCTCCCGCTGGAAGCACACAACCTGTTACTCCACCTCCCACTAAGAAAGTGAACCGTTTCTACGGTGCAGTCAAAGTTAACCCAACTCGGTTGATCAAAGATGTGGGGCAGATTGCTGATGAAGTGTTGCAGCACTTAAATAGTCTCAATGCCGATATAGAAGTAACGGTAGAAATTCAGGTAAAAATTCCTGATGGAGTCCCCGATAGCGTAGTTCGGACAATCACTGAAAATTGCCGGACACTAAAGTTCACTAGCTCTGAATTTGAAGAGGATTAGTATCTACTACCATCAGAGCGGCTCTCTTTCGTCCCATAGAACTAAGTTTATTTAAACTATTTTGTCAAATGATAGCTTAACGTTGTGGCGTTATTTTATGCTGCTGATTTGATTTTTTTCGTTTCAGCCATCCTCCCAAGCATAGACCTCTAGCTGAACCAAAGATTGCGGTTGGTTCAGGCACAGGCTCGGCAACGTCGGCGGTTTCAATTACTAGACTGGAACGACCAAGAGCATCAGTACCTCCCAGAGTGACCCAACCAACGTTCAAGAGACTGATGGCAAACCCAGCAAAAGTATCGCCATTGCTAACTCGCTGATTAACAAACGGAGTTACGTCAAAGTTAAGAGTATCACCCGGAGATGAGGATGAGGTATCTACAGAAGTTAACAATACTTCATACCCCAAAAGATCTGATGCTTCGGCTGTTCCGTTTCCTAAATAGCCGAAGATACCCAGAGTACCAGGACGCTCTCCTTGGAAACTGGAGATCTTATCCTGAAAGATAGCACTACGAATAATTGTGTTAGGAGCAAGAAAAAAGCTGCTATGCTAATATTAAATTCAGCTAACCTGGTTGTTACACTACCCGGTCCGTATAACACCTCCTCATCCCAAGGGTAAGCCTAATGTCATAATACAAGCCCATCTGATACAAACTTGCGGTGGCTCCAAATTGGATAGTAGGTGTCAAGGTAAATGTAGCTGCTTTAACTTCTTCGCTTGCTCCCAGAACAAAACCTAGAGCCGTGCAAACAGAGGCAACTGCGACTTTATGATAGAGATTTTTCATGAAAGCTAAATTGCTTTTTATCGTAAACAACTTGACTGGAAAGCTTATTCAGTAATCAAATTACTTAAATACCAGCTCGCTTACTTAAAAAACCATAATTCTTTATTTAACTTATTCAATCTTAACCAGAAAGTTAGGTGCATAGATGCTCTTGAGGGCAAGTAACGATCGCCATTATCAAAACAGAACCGTCGCGACCATCGCCTCAAACCGAATCGTCCATCCACCCGCACGCCGGGCAATCCCAATGAACAGGCGGCGTTTCATACTGGGGATAAGTCATTTCACACCGGGGACACCGACCAGTAAATAGTGGGTGCGTGTCCAAAAGTTCTAACTGCTGCTCTGGTGTCCACCGTTGCTGTGGTTGCAGAATCAATTCGCCGTTGTAATAACTCGCACCCTCGGGTTCCCACAGTTCATCGGGTTCAGCGTTAGGGTTTTCTTGAAAGTCGGGGCAAGTGTCGGTGTCTGAGCCTGTGGGGTGGACGGCACAGACGACGTATGGGTTGCGGGCGTAGAGGAGACAGCGATCGCATTCAGGGAGTTTGGGCATGGCGGGGGTGTTGAGGTTTTGGGTTCAGTTTTAGTTTCCCAAAAATTGAGGTGTTGGTGGCGATCGCAAATAGCGTTGTGTAGCGAGCGTGGGCGTAACTTGTTGCTGAAAGTGCCAGACTAGAAATAGCGATGAGGGCACCATCTTAAGGCGTTGAGGAGGGTTTGATGAGCAAAACAGGATTAGGCATTCAAGAATTACTGTATTATGAGCGATCGCAAATTCTAGCCATTGCCCAAAAGCACGGAGCCTACAACGTGCGCGTATTCGGTTCGGTAGCACGGAATGAAGCGACCCCAGAAAGCGATATTGATTTGTTGGTGGATTACGATTTAGAGAAAATTACGCCTTGGTTTCCCGGTGGACTATTGCTCGATCTAGAACAACTGCTCAATCGCAAAGTCGATATCGCCACAGTGGATATGCTCAAAGAACGGATTCGCGAGCGCGTTTTGCAGGAAGCTGTACCACTATGAGGCGGGAAGCGGAACGGCTGCAAGATATATTAGATGCAATAGCCGCAATTGAACGATATGCAAGCCTGGGTAAGCAGGAATTTGACAACCAAGAATTGATTCAGATTTGGGTTGTTCATCACCTGCAAATTATTGGAGAAGCAACAAATGCGTTATCGTCCGAGTTAACAGGTAGATATTCCCAAGTGCCGTGGGCGCAAATTGTAGCGTTTAGGAATCTGGTAGTCCATGAATATTTCCGAGTTTCGCTGAACCTTGTTTGGGCGATCGTACAGAATAATTTACCTCCGCTGAAGGTAACAGTAGAACAGATTTTACAGGAGTTACCAGAGGCGTGAGTTCAGCACTATCAAACCCTCGCGTTCCTGGCAGCAGCGTTTTTCCCAACAATTTCTGATGACCGTAAAAGCGCCCCGTGGTTCACTCCAAGCGTCTTTATTCGCCACAGAAGGAGGTGGAACGCATGAGCCAGGGACTTCAAAGCCCCTGGACGATCGATTGGGTGTTCTGCTCGCGAAGTGCACAGCGACTGCATTTACTGCAAGCCTGCCTTGTAAGCGTTACTGAATTCACTGCGGGTTCAAGTGATTTTTCGCTGGGCTTTCCAAAATAAAGAATACCGAGACAAGCTGACTATCTTGGTAGGTGCGTGGATACGGCAGCGGGGAGAGCGACTATTAACCAGGTTCTTGAGTTAAACCAATTTTACAGCCGTTCTGAAATTCCCCGCGTGTGGTATCTGGATTGCGGAAATTATGCAGCAGCCGGATAAATTGTGCTGGCCAGTTCTTTGGAAACTCACTCGAAGTTCTGTAATTTTGGGGGGCTGCGATGTGCTAGGCTGCCATCTCCGATGCTCCAAGCTCCTGACCTTTTGAAACCAAAACCAGAAGAGTTGACAAATAACCTATCTTATGGTCAGATGACAGTGCTGAACTTGCAGAGCGAGAGCGTGAATGTCCGGGGGGCGGCTGAGGCGGCGGATTATTTGTATCGGATGGCTGCGGGAAGCCTTAAACGGTTTGCTACTTATTTTGATTTGGAGAATGGGACGGCGCGATCGGTCTATATTACCCAGCAGTCGGTCACTGTGGCATTGAAATCTAAAGCTTGATATCAAGACTTTGGAAAAGACAGAGGGAATACTAGAGCTAGTTCCTATTTATGATTTATTTATGTTGGTAAAGCCGTTTTCAGAAATTTTCTCAGATAGGAAAGAGGCAGAGAAAGCATTTGAATTCTTAAAACACACTCTAAATCTCTTAGGTGTTAATAATGCTGGAGACCCAGAGTTCCATTTGAGCATAAAACTGGGTCTCTCTCACCCAGATCATCTTCTGGAACTATTGAAGGTAATAGGGATCGAGAGCTTTGAAGATTTTCGCTATCAAGAGATAGTGGCATTAGTAGATCCTGTGAGATTAGTCAACTACTTTTGTTTCAGTAAGTGGATTTTGACTCTTGACTTCAAGGGGTGGCGAGTATGTACATTTTCACGTCCGCCTGAATGGAAACTCATTGTTCCATTCGTTGGAGAGCCGAAGATAACTAAGCAAAAAGCACCAGAGCATCAAAGAATACCCGAGCTACTAAAAGGATCTAATTATCGAGTGTTGGCTACATACTTAATGAAGTTTGCTTGGACTGGAGCTACAAAAGAAACGTATGAAAAGGCGCTGGAGATATACAGAAATTCAGAGGAGAATCGTTCGCCGATGGAACCGAGTCCTTATCACAAAACGCTTGCAGAAGCGGTATTTGACTCGCAGAAACTAGAAGACCTGTTATGTAAAAAGTTGCCAGGGTGGACAGAGGATGAGGATGAGGATAAGCCAGCAGCCCAGGTGCTGGCGTTAGTGAACCAAAAACCGTCTGGGCTAGATTTAACTACTCCATCTTTGAAGGACATTCAACAGCAAGTTGTTAAACAGGGATTGCGAATAGACGATCGTTCGCTACGACGTTATCACCTGGCACTACAGCAAGTTGTTAAACAGGGATTGCGAATAGATGAGCGTTCGCTACGACGTTATCACCTGGCACTACAGACTCGAAAGTTCGTCATCTTGTCCGGGGTTAGCGGGATAGGAAAAACCTGGTTGACCCGGGCATATGCAGAAGCCATAAGTGCAGAGTACCTGTTAATGCCAGTAGCTCCAAACTGGACAACTAATGAAGACTTATTAGGATATTTCAACCCGATAGATCAGAAGTATCATGATACGGAGTTCACCAGCTTTTTGAGAAAAGCAGCGGCAGAATACAACCAGGCAGAATCGAAAAAGCAACAGGCAAAGCCTTATCACTTTGTTTTGGATGAAATGAATTTAGCGAGGGTCGAGTACTACTTTGCAAAGTTTCTGTCTGCAATGGAAGTGCGAATGCGAGAGGGAACCGCACGGATTGAGTTAGGGTCAGGCGAAGAAATACCACAGAGCGAGCTATTATTGACACCAAACCTTTATTTTATTGGTACGGTCAACGTGGATGAGACAACTCATGGATTTGCTGATAAGGTTTACGACCGCGCCCAACTAATTGAATTGACTCTCGATCGGCAGAAGTTGGTGGATTATCTAAAAGAAAAAGCTTGTGATAAGGACGACTGTAATAAGGTACTGATGGAGGTCTGGGATGATGTTCACTCTGTTGCGCCGTTTGCATTCCGGGTCGTGGGTGAGATAGTGACTTACGTGAAACAAGCTGAAGAACTGGGCGTGCCGTGGAAGGATGCCTTAGATGAACAGTTGCTCCAGAAGGTATTGCCTAAGTTTAAAGGAGTAGATAGCCGTGTGGGAGAAGCATTAGAAAAGTTTTTAAAGATTGCAGAGAACAATACCTTGGAACTGAGCCGTAAAAAAGCCAAAGATATGCTGAATAAATTTAATGAACATAAATTCACCTCATACTTCTAGTAAGTTAGGGTTTTGCACCGATAAAGGCGAGAGTTTGGATAGGCAAAAGGAGTGGCAACGAGCGCTGATCGAGGTGCGTTTGCCACTTGACCAGTGGTCACAGGTAAAGTTGTTTCGGCAAGGTCGTCAGCTAGATGTGCAACGGCGCATTATCCACGGTCAGGATTGCATAGTTGCAGAGTGGGAACGGTCAGACCCTGGCTATTATCAATTGCGCTTAGAGTGTGGAAGTACAGTTGAAGAACTGCGCGTCACAGTTCTACCGGAGAAGATTACAGTGGATGCCTTTACTCAATTGCTAGCCGATTTATCAATGGAGTTGCCAGCAGCAGTGGCAGTGGCACTACAACGGGTTGGAGCATTTGGCAATTTAGTGTTCCGAATGCCACAGGAAACGACGGTAGCAGAGGAACTTAACCGCCTACGACGAACGATTTTGGGTACAAAGGAACGACCCGGATTGCAAAGTCTTTTACCAAAGTTAGCACTTGACCCGCATCAAGTCCTGCGATCGCAGGAGGTATGGGTTCCGCAGGCTCAGGCACGGCGGCTTTCTATTAGCGGATTACCGCAGGCAATGCGGGGTCACAATCTGGACAAATTTGGTAAACCAGTGCGTGTCCTCGACTGTCGGGTGGAGCATACGTTGGATGTGTATGAAAACCGTCTGGTGAAGTTGTACGTGCATCAAGTTGAGCGGCGATTGCTGCGACTAGAGCGGTGGCTGAATGAGCTAATGTTGCTGCCATCCCGCAATGATTACAGCGACTGTATCCAAGAGCTACAGAGGTTGGTAAAGAGTCTAAGCGATGCTAAGAGACAGGCACATTTTCTCTCGGAAGTCAGCTTACCGCAGTCTTTGAGCAACCAGTTGACAATGGTGTTCCTAAAGCGTCCTGCTTACCGGGCAGCCCTAGAGGGCTTTTTGGAGTTTTGCAGACAGATGGAAGTCCGATTGGAGCAATCGGCGCTGGATGTGCCGTTGCAAAATCTACCATACCTGTATCAACTATGGGGAACACTTCAAGTAATCCAGGTATTGCTGAAAGTTGCAGCAGAGCAAGGATATCGGTTAAAGCACAATCGGTTGACACACCCGATTGAAAACGAGTTGGTGGTGGTGCTACCAAACGGAGAAATAGCCGTAGAACTGGTGCATCCACAGACCGAAGTATCGGTGACGCTTACCCCGGAGCGCACCTTTGCAAACGACCCAAGTGCAGCCACCTACAGCATTAGCTTTAACCAGCGTCCAGATATTGTCGTAGAGGTAAGGCATCCGTCTAGCCAGGTTCCTAGAATTTATCTATTCGATCCGAAGTACAAGGTAGATTCGCGAGGAGGTTGTAAAGTTCCTCTCAAACAGGACATTGACAAGATGCACAGCTATCGAGATGCCATTCGTGGAGTCGGTGGGGTGCAAGTAGTTCAATATGCAGCTATCTTGTACCCTGGGAATTATGTGCCATATGATGAGGGGTTACAAGCACTACCCACAGACCCTTTGTTAGTTGGGGAACTGCACAAACATCTCCGCCGAGTCTTTGAATCAGCGATGAATTCCTAATTAAGGAAATAGTGCTGTAATTAGGAAAGTAAAAACTCCTACCCTATTAAGCCAATACCTACCTAATCAAACTGCTTCATATTTCCTACGCCTACAAGCGAATTTGTTGTAAAAATTTACGATGAGCAGGAACCTAAACAATCAAACCTGCATGAAAACTCTCCAAAAAAGGTTTGGTCGCAAACTGTCCCACCGCAACTGCTTATTCAATGGAAAATTTTCCATTGAATAAGCCAAGCTCAAAGATCGTATAAAGGCGGCTACCGCCGCCCCATCGAACCAAACACCCCATGCCTCTGCTATGTGTCCCCCTACGCCTAGACCCTATCGATATATGTAGGGTCAGCCTGAATTCGCTCGTCGAAGTCCATATTCTCCCATTCTTCAATAACCCTCCCCGGTCTGTCCATCAAATCCGCAGGAGCACTGCTGGGACGCACGAATGGGTATTTATCCTCATCTTCAGGAGCGATCGCCAATTCCACCAGCTCAGTATCTTCATCTTCAAACAGAGCCGGATTAACAATTGTATCAACCTTTAGTTCCATTTCTATCACCTCAAAAACACTTCCAATGGTACACACTTAACCAAGTTTCAATCTGTTAGCGCTTAGATAGTCCCGCCATACCTTTTCAACAATTCCTACTCTCACACTTCAAATATTAGGAGACATCAACTCATAGCCGCCACAATTGCCACCCAAGAAAAACTCAAAATACCCGTTTTCGCTGCCGCTTACACCGATACCAAAGGGCGAAATGTAGGAAAAGTTTTCAACAACCCAGAAATCCTGCGCCACTCGATTATGCAAGCTATGTTTGACCCACAGGAACTGAAGTCATTAACGAGCGTCAAACTTGACAAATCCCATCCAGATTCTCGCCAATTACGCGCCAGTATCCACGAAGAAAGAAAATGGCATCAAGTTGCCTAACAAATCTTACCAGCACAAGACGGGTTATTTGATTTTGGGGAAGTAGCGCAAGCTGAGAATATCGACCTCAACATCACTCAACATTTTGGGTTTCATCTCACACAAATCTTGCAGCACGACTTTGACATTAGGAAACGCGAAATACTCCGTCAGCTTGCCAATGCGGTAATTAAACGCTTTATAGCGGTGTTTGAAGTACAGCTCGACATTCCCCCGGTGTTCCCAAAGTCCCAGCAAGTTGACAGCGACATCCGAATAATGCGCTCTCACATCCCGCTGCACTTCGGCGATTCTTTCCTCGATCGATCGAGTTGTCACCCCTATTTTATAGAAGCAGTTGCCGTTCGCCTTTACCTCAAGAAAATAGAGCGAGTTCACCAGAATCCGACGAAGCTGTGCTCGATAAATCAGCAAATCAGCCCGCCGTTCTTCTAAGCAGGATAACCCCGCAGCTTCGGCAATCTCTACAGAGCCTTCCAACGAAGCCAGCTCCGACACCAGCAAAGGTTCTTGGACTTGGTTGAACAACACCAGGGGAAGCGCGCCGACGGGGATTTTACCCAAGTCGGTAAAGTGATAAGAGCGATCGCCAACTGATTCTAGCAATCCCTTGAGCTCCCACCGAAAACTTACCAAGTCTTTGGGAATCGGTCGGTTTTGAGCACCGTACTCTTTCCACAGCACTTTCAACTGTTCTAATTCCTCACCCTTAAGCTGGATGGTGAAATTATCGTAGAGGGGCAGCGATGGGAAAGCTTTGGTTTTAATCCGCTGGCTGACGAACTTGCAAGTTTTTTCACTGTGTGCGAAGTGATGTTCTTTTACCGAACCCTTTTTTGCTGTCAATCCGCCACCGCAGTAGAGACAAGTTAGCTGAGTTTTTCCGCGCGCCACTTCATCTATGCTCACCAAGTTACCGTCGGGAGCAACACCAAATTTTAGCCACATTGTCAACAATTCTCCTTTGAGCCGGTTTTGTAGGTGCACCCGCTCCACATGACCAAAGATTCTAACAAATTCAGGGGTTAGGGCTTCTGCCTTGAGAAAGAAAGCGATCGGCATTCCATTTGGGATGCGTGACTTTCATCCTTGCATCCTTGCATCCTTGCATCCCAAATCTAAAATCTAAAATCTAAAATCTAAAATCTAAAATTGCTCGTCACCAATCGGGAATTTCTTCAGCCTCCGAGTCTGATAGGCCTTGTGACAGTTGCTCTCTCGGTAACGGCACAGCAGACAATTCATCCTCTACAGGGGAAAATGCAGGTTTCCCCGTGTAGGAAAGCATGGAAAGTGAGGCGATCGCTCCTTTGACTTGATCTGGCTTCACATCTAAGTAGCGCTGCAACTGTTCAAGGTTACTGTGACCGCTGATTTCTTGAATAATCCGCAGTGGAATGCCCGCGTTGCTCATCTGAGTTAGGGCCGTTCTCCTAAAACTGTGGGTGGAGGCTCCCTCAATGCCGATCCGCGAGAACGCTTCTCTCAAAATCTGATCCGCTGAGTTGGTGTGCAGGTGCTTCCAATGGTGCGAAGGGTGGCGGCCGGGGAATAAGTAAATCTGACCCGCGTGGGAACGCCAAGATGTCAAGAGACTTCGCAAATCTTCAATCACCGGAATCGTCCTAGTTTGAAGTTTTCCTTTGGTGTTGGCTTTGCGGAAGTTAATTGTAGAACGGACAGCTCCAGAGTTCGTGTAGATATCCTTGACCATCAGGGAACAAGCTTCGGCAATCCGACAGGCGGTGTAGAGACAAACTCCGAAGAGCGTGCGATCGCGTGAAGTTTGCAAACCTTTGTTGAACAAAAGCTCGATTTCCTGTTGCGTGAGTATTTTGGCCTGGCCGTGCCGTTCTATCTTCATCTTTGTGTAAACTTGACCCGATACCAGAAAGTTTGCCGCACTTACTGCATTGCTGCATCCGTCGGGGGGATTTCTTAACGTGGCAGTGATGGGGTTAAGGTTTTGGTTCGGGCGATCGCTCCGGAGGTTTGATATGTTTGGTTAATGATACAAGCGCTGCGTTTGAGGTGAAATGATGCCATTGAGAGCATTTTTTGCAGGCAGAGAGCTATTAGCCCCTCTGATGTCCGATGAAGAATGGCTGAATTTAAAAGCTCAGCGCCCAAAAGTTAGACTGTGCTGTTGTGACGCAACTGGATACTTACGCACGTCTAAACTCGGCACCAAGCATTTTGTTCACGGCAAGGACAGGATTTGTAATTGGGCACCGGAAATGTGGCAGCACCTATTAGCAAAGACTGAAATTGTTCGAGTCTGCCAGCAATTCGGCTACGACGCAAAAACAGAAGTTTCAGGCTCTGATTGGAGAGCGGATGTTTTAGCCACCAAAACAGACCGGGGACAGTTAATCAAGCTAGCTTTTGAGGTGCAGTGGAGTCCGCAAACTTTAGAAGAAACTGCTGCAAGGCAAGCCAAATATCAGCGGGACGGCATCCGCTGCTGCTGGCTGTGGAGTAAACTTCCTACATCTCCTGATTTTAGTTGCCAAGACTTACCTATGTTTAAGTTGTGGCTGGACTCAAAGGATGCTCTAATGGTTGATGCTTCTAGCAGAACCCTGACGCTTTCTGAATTTATGGCAGCTCTGCTGTCAAGGCATTTTAAATTTGCTTCTCATTACCAAGTCTGTCAAACTCAGCAAGTTAAGGTAATTTTCTTTCCTGTGATTTGTTGGAGATGCCAACAACAGCACTACCTTTATTATCTTCCCAACTTGTTTTATTATTCAAAGTGCGGTGAAAAAATATATTATGATGGAGTTTTTGGGTATCCCCAGGGCGAAAAAGATTATATATTTAGACCCGAACTTATCCAAGCAGTCAAAAACTATTTAAAAACAGAGGCAGGTCGAACAATCCGCATGGGAGAGATTAAGAAACGGTACAGCAAGACAGTCAGGCGCTATTATATGTCGTTTGGATGCCAAAAATGCGATGCCATTTGGGGCGACCATTTCTATTTTGAGGCTATGTCCAAAGCTTGGTATGGTTATATTCCTACCATCGAACATGAGCTGCAAATAAGCTTAAATCCTCCCCTTAATCTGAATTCACGACCTCATTGGTGCTATTCACCCACAGGTAGCTTTTGCGCTATCATTGAGCATGAAACAAAACAAACAACAGCTTGCTATTGCTAAGAAAATCAAAAAATGGATTCAAACCACCCAAGAAGTTGAAAAAGCTCAATTTGCCATACCGATAACCAGGCTGACGAGTATCAAAAGTCTGTGCCCTGATGAAGTTGCTGCCGAAAAGTTTGCGCTCTACATTGCCCAACGGGTGCAGCAGCAGATAAATCAGGCAATTTGTCCCGAACACTTCACCAGTGAAGAATGGGCACAGCAACAACAATTAGTGGATGAGGCAATCACACTGATGCAAAGTTACTTAGAAAGTCCTAGTTACGAAAGCAGGCAATCTCTTAGAAACTTATTGAGAGACATTGATGGCTTGCAAGGGGATGACTACCGTAATTTTAGGTGGACAACGGTGCGCTTTGTCCGCAGTGGAAATTTACTCAAGCTAGACTATGCACTGCGGTGTTTCGTAGAGCCAGATTTTCCCTATTGGGCTTATAAACTAGCGGCAGAATATGTAGAAGGTTATGGATTGCAGTCTGGTTCAGGTATCGTGGCTGAATCTGTACCCATGTTGTTGGAGGTAGCAGAATTTTGGTGTCAGTATTATTTCGATCAGAGTTTGAACGAGAAATTTCCCGATTGAGGCGATCGCTGCGTTCGACCCAACCCGTGAGAATTTTCAGATGCAGATTGAAGGTTTGTTAAGCCTGCAACTCCTAAGATTGTCAAACTTGCCATTAAATTAAATATCGCCCGAGTCACACTTTAGAGTTCTTCTATATTTTCCAAGCGTAAGAAATGCAGTCGTTCCGATGCTTCACCAGCTACAATTGTTACTCCATCGGGCGCAACGGCGCAGCAAAATAAGGCACCCTCTCCGATGAAAGTAGCTCACGCCTCCCCACTCTCTCTCATCCCAGACTTTTAGGGTGTTAACGAAGTTAGTCAATTGAGTGCCCGTGACTTTGACCCGATGAGTAAGACGCAAGCGGATATGGGGTAAAAGACGCGGCACGAGCGTCGGAAGTAGTGGACTTGGGCGGGGCGACTGTTGTGGCGATCGCCGATTGGGTAGAAGGGGAAGTTGCGCGCACGATAGCCCGCTTTTTATAGCACTTGACTCGGCTCACAGCGGACACAGACGCAAGTGGCGATGGTATCTGCAAGATTATTGTCCGCCATAGCGAGAATGCTGGTATTAAAAAACAGATGTCGCCTCACCGCATCAGGCATTCAGCTATCACGGCGGCGCTGGACGTAACAGACGGGGATGTGCGGAAGGTGCAGAAGTTTTAAACAGGCACAGGAATTTAAACACGCTCCTGATATATGACGACAACCAGGGGCGCGACCAACAAGACGTTACCGAAATGCTTGACTCTATGTTTTGAATGTTTTTACTGGCTTGTATCAGTAATTTGTTGATTAGGGCTTGTTCCGGCCTGCCATCAAGTCCCAGAGTTGGTAGCGGCTCAGAAGGCTGACGACTAAACGACACTGGCTCGGGATTTGGCTCATGTTATTACTAAATATATATCTTTTATACAAACATAAACGTTTGATAACAAGCTAGGGGTAGAATCGTTTTAGGCAAGAAACGTTTTTCACCAGCAAGTAGGCGGCTGATATTACAGGCTGTACCCTTCGCCAGTTGCAGTATTGCCGAGAGAAGGGGGCGGAGTGTTTATTACTCTCATTTCAAGTAACACTGAATGTACCGTAGTTCAAGTATTGAATAATAGGATTATTAGACTTATAATCATTCTGTAATATTAATTAGCTTTATTGCGGAATTTATTCATAACTACATCAATGTCTAAATCGGGTGTCCCTAAGCGTCCTAGATAGCGGGTAAAACGAGCTAATAGTGCTTCGGTAAATGGGCTGTCAAGCGAGGCAACTCGTTCCCAGATTTCCTGAATTGGCTTTTCCAGTTCCTTACACTGTAGAGTTTTCAGTTGTTGAAAGTCTACCAACAAATCGGGCAAAGCCAAAGTACCAGGTAGAAAATAGAACCGCTCTTGCTGAGATTTCTGTCGATTATTTTTTAAAAGTGCTTTTAGTTTCTCTTCATTAGATTTAGAGGGGTTTGGCAAATTGGATTGCCATGCTTTATACTCTGCTTGTTCACTCAGTAATTCGCATCGAGCAAACAACACTTCCTCAACTTTCTTTTGAGCAAAGTCACAGGATGGAGTGAGTATTATCCAGTATTTAACCTGTTCTTCAATATTTTCCTTGTAAATGTCTCCTGCTAAGGGATGTGCCAAGTGGAGCGGTGGCATCACATAATAATGCATTGGGTGTACGCAACCCTCCCTTATGACAGTATTAATAGATCCGCCCAAGTCTTTAGTAAGTTGATAAATTCCAGAACCAGACAAAGAAACCCCAAGCCTGCGTGCTAAGAGATAAGCCAACCCAGCATGATCATGCGTGTCACTAAGCTCCTCCCAATGTTTTGCTACAAAATCCCACATATAATCTCGCTGAACTGTCTCTAAATGTCGGATTAAAGCTCGGTTGACAGCAGGAAGTTGAGTTGTAAAGATTTCCTTCATTACTTTTTGTAAACCCTTAAACCCCTCTGTCTTCTCTACAACTTTAATTAGAGGAGTTTCAAAGGAACTTACCAAATGTGGTACCCCTGTATAAAATATAATCGGGATAAAGCGTTTTCGTTTGATAGCTTCTAGAGTAGAAATTCCAGCTTCTTCTTCTGCCTGCGGCTCATTTGATTGCAGCCTGACATCTAGAATGATCAGATCGAAGCGACCATTTTCTAGAATGTTAAGCGCTTCTTCAAAAGAAGTGAGAGTTGTAACCTGTACAGAGGCTTCGCCATCAGTAATAGCTTCCTCATTATCAAAAAAGTCCCTTGCTTGTTCGCAAAAGTCTTCCTCATCATCTACAAACAACAGTCGCCAGGTTTTTTCGTTAGCCATATCACACCCGTTTGCGTAATTTTACAAGGAAAGTAGCACCCGACAAAGGTCCATTACTTCGTAATTCCAAATCGCCATTGTAATACTCTCTGATAATTTCACCAACAATTGTTAATCCTAATCCAATACCATTAGGTTTACTAGAAAAATAAGGATCAAAAATTTGTTCTCTAATCTCAGGCTTAACTCCAGGTCCACTATCAGAAAAACAAATTTCCACACGGTTAAATTCTGGACGCTGTATTTGGACAATGATTTGTCGTTCATCTTTTGGGACTTTATCTAACCAATACAGGCTATTCTGTAGCAAGTTAATAATTATTTCTTGAATTTCAGTTGGTTCTACTGTTACTTCTGTATTAGTTTCAGGTAAACTAACTTTGACTCCAGCTCTAGCAATCTCTTCACCCAGAACAGAAAAGGCATCTGCAATTATAGTTTCCAGTTGGCTTTTAGCAGGTCGCCCTCTTTTTCGACCTCCAAAAGGCTCAATCCTTCTAAAAATTCCTGCCAAAACATCTACTTGTGATAAAATACTTTCAATACGCTTTTTAAGTTTTTCAATTATTGTTCCATTATTAGTAGAGGCATTGTTGGAACGCTCAATATCTCGTAACCCTAAATCAGCTTCATTCCGAACTTTTGCCAGGGGTGCACGACTATTGTGAAGTACAGCATCAATCAACTGTCCTAGTACAGAAAGCCGTCGATATCGGGATAAAGTTTCCTGAACTGCTTCAATCTGTCGATCAAACTCTTTTTCTTGCTCTTCTACCTGAGCTAGCAACTGAGCGTCCTTAGGATATCGCTGTTCTATTAACTTACGAACACGCTTCAGGTTCAGGTTAGAAAAAACGCCTGCGGGTTGGTTTCCTGATGTCTCGCCCTGTTCACCCTCAGAAATATCATTTTCAGCCTTATTTGGACGACGAACTTTGTAGCGTCGAGTTTCCAGTTCAGCCAGAACCATTGTAACTAATTGCCGCAGATCCTCAAATGCTTGACTTTCCATTAATCCTTCCCGGTTACTTTGATCTCTTAACTGGGGATTATCATCAGCGGATATGTGAATATAACCTACAACCTGGTTATTAGATATACGCAGAGTAGGATTATTAACTCGACGGAGATCTAGTCTTAGCCAATCATTTCGAGCTTCGCCATACGGAAGAACTCTAAACTTATCTCTATAAATGTTGATCCCAGCAGCATCAGATAAATCACGACGTATTTCTTTGATTGTTGATGAGCCGGATTCATTAACTAAGTCATCCAGATCCCAAATTCGTAATTCAATAGAAAATGCTCCACATTGTGGGTGAGAATTATTAGGAAGCGTAAATTTGTTTTCTATTTTAGCTATATCATTTTGTCCCTTTAGCTTGATGTTCAGAGCGTAAGACCCTTCATTGTTAACTGTTCCACTGATGCTGTAATGCGGATTACTCAGTGATTCTGGCGCTCTCACAATACCAGATAGTGATTCAAACGATTTCGGTAAATCCAAATGAATTTGAAATTCATCACTATCAAAAAAAGGTGAAACCAAGCGGGACAAACCTTGACGCAGGTCTTGCAACTGATTTATATCCCAAGCCGCTCGTAAGCCTTCCATACGCAAAATTGTGCCGTGATTTAACTCATCGGAATTTGGCTGCCGTTCGTCATTCCATAATTGTTGTATTGTCCCTCTAAGACATATCTCTTGCGGAGCCGTTTCTTCGCACAAAACATCTATTTCATCAAGGTACTTCTGCTCATTATCAAACTGACTCCAATCAAAGATTACTCGAACCTCACGATCTGTTTCTATGCTACGTGACACGACTTCAAGAAAATTTCCCAGCCGAGACGACGCAAAACGACCAATTCCTTTTTCTCCCAATACACGGCGTCCCCGCCTCGTGCTTCGCTGTTGACGCTTTTTAGCTAAGGTAGCAGGTTCCATCCAAGTATTCTCAATTGTGTTTAATGACATACCATTGCCATTATCAATAATCTCAATCTTGCCCTTGCCAATCTGGAGCGGTTCGTGAAAACGCACTAATACCCTTGTTGCATCAGCATCATAAGCGTTTTTGACTAGCTCAATAACAGCAACAGTCTCACTACTGATTAATTCATCACCCAAAGTACGCAAAATGCGTGCTCTTGGCCGAAGACGAAGAGGTCGGCTATTGGGCTGAGAGATTGATTGGGGCATGAACTTCTTAACTCTAATCAGCAGTATGCTCTGTTATCTGGTTGGCTGCATACCTATCATAACCTAAGAATGTACAATAATTGCACTTTGAAGGGAGTGCTCGTTACTGCCAAGTCTGATTGACATAAAAAGATCCATGTCAATTTGAAACTTTATTGATTCATTTTCAATAAGCTCAGCGTTCTCCGTCTAGACATTCTATCCAAAAGCTTACAATAGCTCCAGAATTTCCGACTTATCGGATTCAGTAATATCCTTTTCCTCATCAGCTTGCTTACCAACCATACTTACCAGCTATCTAAATGCCTGACCAAAGCTAGATCCCACTAACATAACCTCATTTGAATAAGGTTTGGGTGTGTTTCATAGTAAGTTTGCACTTGTTTAACAATAACCTTAGCGATAGCTTCTGCTAAAAGAGGTGGAACAGAGTTTCCCACTAACTCAAACATTCTCGTCATCGGCGCATCAAAAACGAAGTGATCGGGGAAACTCTGAAGTCTAGCAGCCTCTCTTACAGAGATACTTCTGGTTTGTGTTGGATGGATATAGGCTAAACAATCTTTCTGCATATGTGCCGTTAGTGTCCATGAGGGTTTATCCCAGTGTAAGCGTTTATACTTATCCTCAAAAATCTGATCGCTATATCGTTTTAACTCATCAGGTATATTTTTATACTTACCTCCTTGAGGCATGATGCTAAATATATGCAAGTCTTTATCATTATGGGAGCGACAAATATGATTCATTACCATATCATCAGATTTAATTCTCATTCGCTTTTGATACTCGGATTTAGGAGAAAAATTGTAAGCTTTAGGAGAGTCAATTTGCTTTGGCGCAGTGCTTTTTTTCTTCAAAGGTAAACATAGAGGCTTTAATGGGGGTAAATCTTCAATTGCTTCCCCTACAGAGACAGGAGGATCTGTATTCCGCTCGGGAAACTCGAAAGCTAGATTCGCATCTTTACGCCTACCAACAATAAATAAGCGTTTTCGTATTTGAGGAACACCATAATCAGAAGCGGTTAAAATTTGACAGCTAAGATCATAGCCAGGGTAATCATAGCTTTTTCCAGTTAATCCATTTTCCAAATCTTTTTTTAAAGTAGGGAATACCCAGTGATTGAGGAGATAATTAACATTTTCAACGACAAAAAATAAAGGTTTATAATAGCAAATAAACTTAATAAATTCTTCATATAAAAAGTTTCTCACATCACTCTCAATATGTTTGCCTAAAGACTTCATTTTACCAATACCTACTACTGAAAATACTTGACAGGGTGGTCCCCCAATTAAAATATCAATTTCTCCCGGCTCAAGTTTTAGTTGACTGAAATCAGTAATAGATTCAATAGACTGAGCATCACGCATCAGTTTACAGTTAGGAAAATTTCTATGATGAGTTCTTATAGCATGAGGATTTTTATCAATTCCTCCTAAAATTTCACAGCCCGCATTCTGAAAGCCTAAACTCATCCCACCTGCACCGCAAAAAATATCGAGTACCGTGGGTAATTTTCTATCTTTTATTGTTGACTGAGATTCTAGCATAATTCACAAGCTGGGTATTTTTAATAGCTTTATCTTCATTGACATTAATATTTAATATTATAATATATTTCAGTTTTAATATTGATACATCTTAGAAAATATGTTTTTAATATATTTAGAAAACACTAATAAAACTATACAATTATTTTATGTCAATTCGTCATCTCTACAAAACTCAGAAAACACCTCTGACACCACCCATCTACCCACAGCGCCGGAACTTTAAACCTTGCCCCACAGTTAGCACACTCTGATAGCAACCGTAATCCATGCTTTCCATATCCCTGTATCCTTTTAAACTACCACTCAATCTTATGACAAGGCGAGTGGGCATAACACGCCCCACACAACCTTGGAGGTTCCAACTCCACCCCCACCCCAGGAAGCGGTAACATTCCCTGTAACCCTCGGGTTGTACTCACTCATACTCAGTAGCCACCAGCTATCAGACAAAGATTCGAGATTATGGATTTTAGCGGATGATCGCCCGTCAACTCTTCTCAACCGTGTCCAATCTGTACGAGGTAGTTGCAGGCAATCGGCTCTAAAAGTCAAGAAAAGTCAAGAAAAGTCAAAATAAATCAAACTGAGCGCGATTCCCTATCAACTACCGGGGAATCAGCTAGGACGTGATCGGCTATGAGTTTTCATGACTTTTCATGAGTTTTTTATGTGCTTTGCGAGATGTATTTGTATGCAATTTCATGCTTTTTCATGCGATCACCCTTTAATTTCTCCGACCTTAAGCCGACTTAATACTAGGCGGGCAAACTTACCATAAGCTGCCTGAAGTGGGCAAATTGCACCTTGCCGACAACCGTCTCAACATCCGCTGAGGTAAGCTTACCAGCGTCGATTGCAGTGTTCAAATCGCTTTGAACAGCCGAAGCTACGGCGGGAGATTTGTAGCCGATCGCCGCGATCGTATCGCTGCCACGGTCGGAGCGCTCGCAGGTCTAGCGCGGTTGGCACGGTCGGAGCGGTTGCGGGGTGTGGCTAGCTTTTTTGTGTCACAGGTCTAGATGTAAATGGTTGATGTTTTTAAAAAGCTGGCACGTAGAAAACCCGTCACAGGTATAGACACGCAGTTGTAGAGGTTTGACGCTCTGAATCAGAAATATTCATTTTCCCATCTATGACTTGGAACCGCTACAGATCCATCAGGATAATCCTATTTCCCATCTACGACTCGAAACTGCTACGGCAAGGTCAGAATATATAATAAATAACTTGTTGTGCTAGCAGGTTTTTCGTGCTGGTAACTGGTTGATAAAGGAAAGAAAGCAACAGCGAAGGTTTGTAAAATGGATGAAGTCGTCAAGAAAGTAGCTGCCTTGGGTTTACCAGGTATCATCCTGGTAGTAACGATGGCTGCGACAGGTTTTACAGGAGCGGCTGCAATCACAGCAGCTCTAGCATTTCTAGGTGGCCCGGCAGGAATGCTCGGAGGCATTGCCGTACTAGGTTTGACGGGATTGATTGCAGATGCTCTGACAAAAGTAGGATTAGAGGACTTGCTGACAGCAATTTATTGCCAAAGGCGCTTATCTGAGCCACACGGGAAACTTTTAGATGAGATTGAGCAATTATCCCTGTTTGATGGCGATATCAAAGAAAGGCTCAAGCAAACTGTGACAGATGGATGTGGCTGTTCAGCAGCCAGCGCTGCAAACATTTCAGATGTTACTAGGGAGGCTCGCGCCATTTTAGAAGCTGTCCCAGGAATGACACCAGCACACCACAGGGATTTTAACAGCTCCAATCCGATTATGAGACTTAGGGATGGAACAGCGGTTAGGGCTTGGAAAAACCCCCTCGGCGTCGATCACATTTTTTTAGCCGATCCCGATGGCAAAATGATTTACGGTGGCTTCGTGGGCTGGATTCACAGCGAGGGCTTGAATCAAGCTATGAAGCAGATGAGAAGGAACTTGACTTGACATATCACCCGGACAAGGACGGCGAGATCCTTTGGCTGTCAGGAAACTGAAGAAAAATCAACCTAAACCAAGAAAATCAGAATAAGTTAAGAAAATCAACTTAAACCAAGAAAATCAGAATAAGTCAAGAAAAGGCAAAATAAGTCAAGAAAAATCAACCTAAACCAAACTAAAACGTCGATCGCCCCGTGTCGATTGCCCCGATGCCTTGCGTATCTGGCACGGCTGGCATGGCTCCCAAAATGCCCAATCTAGCGCGTTGTGGTGGCTGTTGTGGTGATTGGATGGTTGGCAAGGTCGAAGCGCCGCTACGGCTGCCACGGCTCGCAGGTCTAACGCTGTTGCCACGGTCGGAGTGTTGGCAAGGTTGGAGCGGTTGTGTCGGTCTAGCTTTTTGCTTCACAGGTGTGAGTTCAAACCTTACACTTTTTTAAGAACTGGTAATTGACCGAAAACTCGCCAGAGTCAGACTCTAGCGACTCTTGTATGATGTATCATTCGTTGAAAAATTTTATAGTAAAATATATTTAACCGTCTCATCAAATAAAATTTATGACTCAAGAAAAAGACAACACACCAGTTACGACTCAAGAAAAAGATAAAACACCAGCTAACTCAGACTTATTGTTAATGTCTTTGGTAGAACTTGCGGAGGAATTTTCAGAAAAACTAAGTGTTACTCTTTTTGTTCAAGGTTCTATTATCACTGGTTTATTGATTGGTGAGAAACCCTACTTAGAGGCTTTAAATGATGAGCTGAATGCTACTACTTCAGGGTCTGCTGAGGGTAAAGAAGCTTTTAAAGCATTTTTAGCTCCGTTTCATACCCTGTCTAAAAATTCATCGGACAATCAGGAAGAACAAAGTCAATTAAAAGACATAGAATTCATACATCTAAAAAATGCAAAGTTTTGCAATGGCAGTTCTTTAACACCGCAGAACAAAGGAGTTTATTGGAGAGGGCTTTTAAGTCGTATTGATGGATTTTTTCTAGGAAATTTATCCTCTGATAGTTAGGTACAGACACGCCGTTGTAGAGGTTTCATGCTTTGAATCAGGATATGTCCCTTTTTTAACTTAGCCTCACTGTACTCGAAATGGCGAGTTTCCTTTACCTTTCGCAACCTATGCCGTCGTTATCTCTATCAAACCCATGTGGGTCTGGCTGTAGTACGCGAAAGCGACGGTGAGAAATGTCGCCACAATTCAAATCCGGTGGCGCTGGCGGGATACACACGTCGGGGTAACTTGGGTCGCAATTAGTTTGTTGAGCTGGTACAGGTCTTTGTGGAGTTGGTGCAGATTTTTGGGGGGCAGCAGCGGGCTTTACTGCACACTGATTTTTTCTATAATCCCACGGAGGGCAAGGACTATTCTGGCTCCATAGCCCAAGCCGTTGCTGTTGAGCAGCAGCCTGGGCTTGGCGCAATTGTTTAGCGCTGGTGCGGCAGTTGCTGATGTACTGCTCATAGACCCACGCTTGCCCCTCTTTCAGCAATTGCAGATTAATATTTCTGTCACTGAACACCACTCCAACCGTGCGCCCGTACTGGTCTTTGTCCACAGGGAGAACTTTAACTGATGTACCTCTGGGAAGAAGCGCACTAAGACGATCGGCTGCCTCTTGTCCTCCTTGTTGATTTCTTTCAGGCGTATCAATGCAAGCCAACCTCACGGTTATGTTTTGCCCGCTGGTGTTGCGGATCGTGAGCGTGTCGCCGTCTCCGACGCTGACCACCTGGGCATTAATAACTTGATTTGGCGATTGAGAAACTTGAGCCGTAATTGCTGGGACGATCGGAACGATAAACATTAATGTTAGAGTCCGTTAGTGTTTGCTAGGTGATTAATTGGTGTATTTGCTGCGGTGCTTGGGACTTCGCTCGACCGCTTTGCAGGCAAAGTCACGGATTTTAGATTTTAGATTTTAGATTTTAGATTTTGGATTGAGAATAATCTCGATCGAACCCAGTCCCAGATTTGCTGGGGAGTTGCGGGCAATTGGACTGAAAAGTAAAAATAAGCGCGATTCCCTACCGACTACCGGGGATTAATCAGGGACGAGCTGCTATGAGTTTTCATGAGTTTCCATGAGTTCTCATGAGTTCTCATGAGTTTCCATGAGTTCCATGAGTCCTCATGAGTTCTCATGAGTTTCCATGAGTTTCATGAGTCCTCATGAGTTTTCATGAGTTCTCATGAATTTTCATAAGCTTCGGATGTCTAATTATGTCTTTTTATGCGATCGCCCATCAACTTTTAGCCGCTGAAACTCTGCAAATTCCACCTTGCCGACAACCACGTAAGAAATTTATGTTAGTGGCTCTATCCCTTCTAGCCGTAGGAAATATACGCGACCGGATTCATCACCTGCTACCACAGTTACTCCATTGGGTGCAACGGTGCAGCAAAATAAGGCTGAAAGTAGCGATCGCCTCTCCACTTCTAAATCCCAGACTTTTAGGGTGTTGTCGTAACGCCACGAAAATAGTCCTTTGCTCGTTGCCGGTAATTGCGATCGCACCGAGCCACCGTAGTGCAATCTAAAAAGCTGTACGTTCAAGCTGACCCCGACTCCGCCACCTCATCTACTTCATAAATCTGTCGCGCTCCTGGGGAGTTGTCAACCCCAACTCTTCAGATTTTCCTAACCTAGTTACAAGGATCGCAAACTCTCTAGCCTCATTGTTTAACTGCCGTCAACGAGTGAAGACAGAAAAACCCGGACTCCCACCATAGGCTATCCGGGCTTTTCCATTCAATTAGTTTCCCCATGAGTGGCGATCACAACAGCTAGAGTAACTGAACACAGATGGTTATCATGAGTTTCCATTCAATTAGTTTCCCCCACTTGTGGAGATAGGAACCGGAGCCTCCTCCAAAGAAAGTGATACCTGTTCACGAGTTTCCATTCAATTAGTTTCCCCAGCGAGTGGGGAGAGTTGGCCACAGAGGCTATACCCAGAGCGGGATTCAGCCATCAAATCGACGCACCGCTAACATATAGCACAGATCGACACCAAAAACAGTAAAATAACCAGCGTCAAACCCATACCCCACAAAGCATCGACACATTTCAACCAGAAAATCTGGTTTTTGGAGATCGGCCGAGGTGTGTCGATCGCAAATTGACAACTCCTTGCATCACCTTAAACCTATATATCACAAGGCTTTCAATATTTTTATCAAACCCAAGACACAATCTATTCCCCCACCGACGCACCCTCACCGCTAACAGATTAATTAAGGATAAATAGGTGCATCGACAAAGCCAGCCAAACTGTATCTCTCATCAAAAACCCTTACAAGACAAGGCTTTGATGGATTTGATGCGAAACTGAATTTGACTGACGGGTGATCGACGCACCATAGGCAGTTATCGCCAGTCAACAAATCCCCAGATGCGACGATTCTGACACAAAATACTATCGCTATACCTGAACCCTATAGTACATAATACTTTGGAGGAGCTTCCGGCTTATCGCTGCCAATAGTTAAAACCATCGACGCAGCTTCAGTCGCAATCCAGTAGAAAGAATTAATGCAGTAATAGAGTGATCGCCGACAATAAACCATTAACCAATAAACTAATAACAGTCAACCAATAACCAATAACCAATAACAGTTAACTTAAACAGGTTATGACATATCCTATCATTATTATCCCTTCGGAAGTTGATCAAGCTCAATCTGCCATACCGCCCGCTCCCCCGTTTAATGAAGCCCAGCCTCTCGCTCCTACTTCAGAACCACAGCCGTTGAGTGTGGAATCAATTGGCTGGGAAGTATTAGGGCTAGTAGTCTTTACCTGTGTATTTGGTGTTGCTAATGCCGGACTAGCTTTTTTCATTTTCCTTCTAGGTGCTGGAGCAATTGCGTTCCAAGTTATTGAAGAAAGGAAGTCATACCCGCAACGCCACCAGAAATGGCAAGTCCGAATCAGAGATTATGAATACAAAAAAGGATTGTATCACAAGCTCCAACAGCAGCACGAGTTAGCAGTGCAAGCTACCAGAACGCCAGAGATGATGGCGGAATATCGGCAGCAACTTCTCAAACAAATTTTTAGTAGAACAGTTCCTAACGACGGGAATAATAGCAGCGCACAGCGAGGGCAGTCTGAAGCATCGTTTGAACGCTATCTCAAAAAATATTTTCCCGGTAAAATTAACACAGGCCTGAGCTTGAGCATTCCTAATTTTGATTATCCTTACACTGCCGATTTTGCTTACATTGACGCAACTATTAACCTTTACATTGACATCGAAATTGACGAGCCTTATGGCTACAAAAGTGGAGAACCGACCCACTATAGAGGAGCATGGAAAGATGAGAAGCGCAATAAATTTTTCGCTGCTCGGTACTGGGTTATCATCCGCTTCGCTGAGGAGCAAGTTGTTAAATGTCCGTCAAGTTGCTGTAAGGTAGTAGCCAGTATCATCAGTGAAATAACGTGCGAAAAGATTCCGAGTTGCTTCACGGACGTGCCAGACTTGCAGCCTGTGAATCAGTGGACAAAATCAGAAGCGGAGCAAATGGCGGCAGAAAATGCACGAGATAAGTACAACTGATCATATTCCCGTGCAGCTTCCTTCGCGGGTTGACCGCCTAAGTCCCACACAGTCGCTGCTTGCCCCGAAGAATCGGCGATGACTTGTTTTTGGTGAATCACCGATTTGAGGACTTTGATGGTAGGTGTAAGTTTTACCAACAACTCCATTGCCTCGGTTTTGAGTTTTGTCCCCTTCACTGCCCGACTGAGAAATATCACCGAATGAATCGAGCAGGGGGTGTCGCCATTTTTTCTGTCAACCAGAAAGCCTAAGCCATTTTTAAATTTATGATGTTTAGCTCAAAATTTCATCAATTTCCGAAAGCTTCTGTTGTAAAACTTCGCGCAACTCCGTAAGTTGTTCGGCGCTAGTCGAAACCATCACTACTTTCGATAACTTCTTAACCCCCCGCACCAATGTTGTGACTTCTTTCGACTCAGAAGTGACTGATTTTAGGTATTTAGCTTTGATCTGTCCCACCAACTCGCGAGTCTTCGCTACCGTCAAATCAAGCTCAATCACTTGGTTAGTCGCTTCAATCCTCTCCTTCGCGGCCTGACGCTCAGAAGTCTTTAAAGTCTTAGCAGATAAAACCGTCAAAGCTAAAGCGTGCGCTCCTTTCAGCCCTTGCTCTCGAATTGCTGCCTTCAAATCCTTTGGCAGAGACAACATAGGAATCAAGTTAGCCTTCACCGAAGCTGGATTTAAAGCCAAATCCAACAAAGCTAACAGCAACTTTTCCTCCGTTTCGCTCACTCCCAAAGATTTCACTCCCTGCTGCTGTTCCTCTGTCGCAGCCGTCACAAGGGCAGTCAGTTGATGAGCCTGGGAAGAACGCTCCAAACGCCGCAACACCGTTGACAGTACAGTAGAAATTTCTTCAGCCTCAAGACCGGTAGTGGTAGCTATTTCCTGAATAATCGCCTCAGCCTTATCCAAGGGGTTTAGGTCTTCATGATGGATAAACGTCAACAGCGCTTTGCGATGTAAATCTTGAGGCATGGGGGCAGTGACAGCCTGCATTGTTTTCCAGCCCAACCGTTTAGCCGCTTCCCAACGGCGCTGTCCGTCCCACAACAAGTATCTTTCACCTTGAGGAATGACGATCAGTGGAGTAATTTGCCCGTCGTGAGCCAAACTCCGAGCCAAAGTTTGAATGCTTTCCGGTGTAATTGTTTGGCGAGGTTGGTAGTGATTGGGGTCAATTAAATCTACAGCTACTTCTAATTCACCCGACTGCGCTTTCAGTTGATCTCGCAAAGCTGCCATTTGTTGCTCAAGCTCTGGAGATGGTGTGGCTCGCAGTCTCTCTACCTCAGCTTGTAATTCGGCAATCCGTTGGGCCTGGTCAGTCGCTTGATAAGCACCCGCAAAGCGTTCGTTTATTTTAGGCAGTTTACCCATTAAAGTTTTCCTTTCTTCACTAAGGTAACGAGGTCGTCAGCGATCGCTTTGAAGTCCTTGCAAGCGGGATGGGCTGGGCGGTATTTTTGTAAGGGCAGGCCGTTGGCGCTCGCATTCTTGAATTCTGAGGAATCTCGAATCTGCGGGTATAGTTTTACTCGCAGTTGTTCGGCAACTTCAGGTAACTGCTGGAGGTACTGGCGGTGAATGGCGCGACTGCTGTCATATAAGCTGGGAACTAAGCCTAAGACTGGAGGGCGTGGTTCTAGCATTAAGTCGTCGGAAATTCCAATCAACCACTGCGTCAAGTCAGCTACGCCGGAGACAGATTTCATCTCTAACTGAAGGGGGATTAGTATGCCGGTGGCGGCCGCCACTGCATTTTCGCAAATGATTCCAATGGTGGCAGGACAGTCTAAGATGACCACATCGTGGCGCAGGGGATGGCTCTTGAAGCGGTCGGCCAGCACGTACTCACCGCGCCTCCGAATGACCAAATCGCTTGCCACCTGTGCGGTAGCGGGATGACCTTGACAGATTTCGATCTCGGGATTGTTCCAAGCCGAAACCAAGGGCCAATTCCCGTCGAAGTCTTTGTCAAACACTCGGACAACTGTGTTTTCAACTTCTGCGCTCGGTAAGCCACAGAATACATCTAAAGCTCGTTGAGGATCGAGGTCGATTAAAGCTACTTTGAGTCCCCGCTTGCATATCTCGTAGGCTAGATGTACTGCTAACGTTGTTTTCCCAACGCCACCAGCATTGGCTAAAATCCCAATAATAATTTTGTGCTTTGCCATAACTCCACTCTGAAAAGTCGTATTTTAAGATACGACAGAAAGTTTGCCTCGTCGTATTTTAAGATACGACAGAACGTTTGCTTCGTCGTATTTTAAGATACGACGAGCGGTCAATGCCTTTCGCCGGTTGGAAAGAGAAGTTACTCACACGATAGTCCGCTTGTTACAGCACTTGACTCGCAATCATTCCACACAAACACCGAAAAGTACCTACAGGTTTTTTGGTATCACAGCATCGACTGATAGCCAAGTTGGTCACAACTGGTTTGAGATAATGGTCGGCATTCTTTCTGTTAAGTTGCAGGTTGCTGATAAGCTTGGCATGGACGACGAGAATGGGAGTGGCTAAGAGTGAGGAAATTGTGGCAACCGGGGGCGATCGCTCTGATCTTGGTAGGGATTGTTAGCGGCTGCAACCTGATTGCGCCATCACCGCCGTCTCGCCTTCCTCAAATTGGTCGTGAGAAGCCAAGGGTGCAGCCACCCACGCTCAAACCAGGAACCAGAGAACCAGTCAGGTCAGCCATCAATAACCGCAACTTACTCCTGGGCAATCCAAGTAATGCAGTTTCTAGCATGGCCAGCACCGACAACTACCTGATGGTAAAGCCGCAGTACGTGATGAGCTACAACAGCAAAACTAAGACCGCCAACTGGGTTTCATGGCAACTGAACCGCTCTTGGATTGGAACAGCCGATCGCCAAGACAACTTCCGACCCGACGATGCCCTCCCCGCTGCTTGGTACAAAGTCCGCCCCAACGATTACACTGGAAGCGGTTACGACAGGGGACACATTGCACCCAGTGCCGATCGCACCCGCAACGAAGCGGATAACAGCGCTACCTTTTTGATGTCCAATATGATGCCCCAAGTGCCAGAAGTTAACAGAGGGGTCTGGGGTGACTTGGAAGAGTATTGTCGCGAGTTGGTGCAGCAGGGCAAGGAACTTTACATCATTGCGGGGCCCGTAGGAAGAAATGGCAGCATTGGCAGGAAGGAGAAAATTGCAGTACCCGCAATGAATTGGAAAGTTATCGTGGTGCTGGATAGGCAAGGATTGGGGATGCAGGGAGTTAACGCAAATACCAGGACGATCGCCGTGATAATGCCCAACTCGGGCAGCGTCAAGGGCAAGGGATGGAAAAGTTTTCGAGTTTCCGTGGCAAGAGTGGAACGGGAGACGGGGCTGAATTTCTTATCCAATGTGCCGCCACAGGTTCAGCAAGTCATTGAAAGCAAAGTGGACAGTCAATAAGGATTGCTCGATAAGCGAATGCTTATTGAATTTTTTAGCCGTCAAAGTGTCTCAGCTAAGCACTCCCCAATTACGTTGTAGAAACCAGGGCGCTTCCTTTAAATCCCAGGTAATAAATTCGATGGGGTCGAAAGACTCTTCGGTAGATTGCATCTGGACAATCTGCTCTGGAGGTAAGCTGAGCACATGGTTCTGCGTGTCGCTTTCATAATCCCAAAAATGGTAGCGGTCTAATTTGTTTTTAGCGCGACGGCTTGGTCCAAAGTCCATCGGGGCGCACATTCTAATTAACTGTCCTCTATCCTGTTTGCTGAAAAATGTAAGTTTTAGCTTTTTCTTAGAGTGAATTGCTGTAACAAATGTTTGATGATCTGAGTGCATGATTGGTTGGTTACTTATTTTTTAAGGACAGAGCGTGCTTTTCAAGTATCTGTATGTTTTTTCCAAAGGACTAAAAAATAAAAAAAATTTCTTTTCCTTTTCCAATTTTCACTTTTTAGTCATATCCCTATACCTTATACCTTATATGTACAATGAGTAAAATTGTCTCTGATGGTCGAAACATAAACCTACTGCTCTTAAGAAAACTTACAAGGACAAGGTTCCAGAATATGAATTGCAGAAGTTAAAAACCCGCTTCACGTAGCTGTTGAGTATCTCTTCGATAGGACACAATACCTGAAAATACAGTCTGCGATAACTTTCGATAGAACACAGTTCTTCTAAGTAGCGGCTGTCCAGTGAAACTCAAGGTCTTTACCTGCATACTAACTGAAAAGTAAGGAAAACAGCCTAAGTCTCCACCAGTTTCGTTGACAACCCCGCCCATTCGCCACCGTCCGTCACCCCGACGATGTACGCATCGATGTCGATGCTACCCACTCGGTAAACCTGCAACTGGGATAAATTCTGCTTTAGGATGCTCACCAAGTTATGGAACCGCTGCACTGTTTCCCGTTCATCCTGGTCGTGCCAATCCTCTTCAACGGTGGCGATCGCAAAGAAGTCGTCAACCGTCCGCAGTTCTACGGGAGCATCGGGTGGGTGTCCGGTTAGTTGCAAGAGTTTCGGCGGGGTGAGTTCTCCCTGTGCCGGCCAATGAATGACCTCAAAGGGAGCGTCGGATTCGCTGAGGAAGAGCAAGCCTTTGGAAGCTTGTTGGAGTTGGGTGGCGATTGAGTCGGTCATGGTTGCGGTGGTTCATCAGCTTTACTGTGATTGTACAGTTGGTGTTGGCTGAAACTAAGGACTTTTTGACCGATTCGGAGCTTCGCGGCAGGTTAAGAGCGGTAAGGGTTTGCCACCCCGAATCTCAGTAATTCTTAATCGATCACTTCAAAATCATCGATCACCCTCAATCTCCTTCAACCTCCACCTGGAACTCATACACCCTCAAACTCGGATGTTCGCCAATCAGTCGCCAGCCATATCCTTCAACCGTTGGTGAAGGTCGCGCTCCTAGGCGGTACAGGAATATCGGCTCGTTTCTCATCAATGCGGTGAATATCTCTCGTTCTCTGTCGTGACCATCGTCCCAAATAAGGTGAGCTTTGCCGAAGTACCCAGCGCCCATCAAACTAGCAAAGAGCCATTCCATGAGAGCTTGCTGCTCGTCTTGGTTAAGCGTGGATTGACCGTAAGTGTCAATTACGGGTATTTTGGATTTGGGCTTGAGTGATGCGATGAGGGCGGTGACGAGGTTGAGGTACTTTTTCATTGGTCGGTGGAGATGCGTCTACTTCTAGTTAGTTGGGATGAAAGATATTGTTCGATCGATCGCACGTTCGGATCGTGCCCAGTTAGAGAGCTGTTTTAAGACTTATCAACCAAACGATCGAATTAACAACAAACAAAAAGGTATAAAAAATATAGATTGATGGAGCGCACATAGCTCTCCATAAAGAAGGCATTTTAAATATTTTCAAAGAACCGAGCGGGTGAACTAGACCTTTCGGTATAGAACAGGTATTAAAACTTTCATCTAAAGCCCTTTCATCATTCAAGAATTCCGTAACGGCAGCGGCTCTTTGCATATAATAAAATTGCACCCTCCAATAGGTAGCTTCTAAAAACCAAAAACCAAAAATAATAACGTATCCCAGCGGAACTAACGCATTTATTTTGCTAGCAAATACCCAACCGATTAACGCTACCCAAATGGTAATTGCAGCAGTTTTTAATTGCATCAGAATTGTTGTGAAATTAGCTATTTTTTTCTCTAGTTCCTCTGCTCCTTTTTGCAGCATGGCTAGCTGAAATTCAAATCGCTCCATGTTTGATTCGGGGATGGCTGATTGTTCCTATACGGTTTATGACTTTAAAATACCAAATTCCAGCAGCTTCACTTCCCAAAAGGTTGCCCCCACCACTGCCAGCATTCTTTATTAAAGGGCGATCGCCACTTGTAGATAAGCTCGGATTCTAACTGGAGCCGTTGTTTTCGGTTGCTGGGCGCTCCGTACCAAAATGCGATACCCACAGCGACATCCAAGGAATAGCGGCGGTGCAGTTCGATGTAGTTGGCAATGTAGTTATGGCAGTAGTGGCTCGTCCACCGCTGTTTTGGAGTGCGGTGCGTTTCTCCTACATACAGCAGCAATGGAAACGTGTCTATAACGAAGTAAAGGCAAGTGCGATCGCCCAAATCCGGGCGATCTGAGAATGAAAGGTTGTGCAGTTGCAGAGTAAATGGGTCTATATTATCCAGGTCACAGGGATTTGGTGCTAACTCGAATAACGTTCCCTGTCGCCGCGATTGGTCAGCACTTTCAGATTGTTGGTGTTCAAAAATGCGCTGTTTCCAGGACTGGAGAGCCTGGGAACTCATAATTAGCTGAGGAGATTTCAGGACTCTGGGTTTGGGTTGAAATTCAGGGAAAAGTTCGAGTTGCGACACGGATTCAAAGGGTTAATTGGACGATCGCTGCTGTAAAGTGTAAGCTCAATGGAATTCTGTCAAACAGCAGGCTCCCGGTAGTAATGTCTCCAAATATGGAACTAATACTGTCACATTATACCAAACTAATGACAGCGGTTGTTGAAAACATCAGCACAATCTTGAGATTCTGTCACAGATTTATTGCTGGTTCGGAAACTCTCGGATTCACCTTGCTCTCTATTCGATCGATTCTTAGCTATTCATAACAATCAAACCAAATCATAGCAATTTATAAAGAAATGCTACCACGTCAGCTTTTGCACTTCTTACGAGCTGATGACAATCCAGGGAAAAGGAAAATCATCATGCTTCGCTTTGGGGTGACGATGTTTTGGCTCCCCAAATATGAGAATCTATCCTCATTCTTTCTCCCTCCAAGAAAAAGTTGAATCAGACATCAACTCCCCAAAGACATTTCTGCCCCTGTCGCGACGTTCGACTTGTCCCAGACTTCCGTAATACTCATGAATCTAGAAGAATTAGTAAAATTTCTGAAGTATGAAACTAACCTCAACAGGTTCTTTGATTCAACGGCTGGGTACTATTTTCAGAACCAAGTGCTTCCGTCCCAAACCGAAGCTCAAAGGATAAAAATAGTTCTAGCAATAAGCGACCAGATAGAAGGCAAGCGGCCGCAAAGTAACGACGCAATCTATCTGGCAGCATATAAAATTGCAGAATCTGTTTAACTGACCACCTCAGAAAAGAGTCAGGAGAGAAGGAAAGAACTCTTCCCTCCTAAATTTTTATCTCCTGAACACTTCCCGAAGAACTCATACTAACCCTAAAACACATGGCAAGAGATTTAAGTGCTTACAATGTACCAGTAAACTGCTGCTATTCCTGCCCGTTTGGTGGGAAAAAACCGATCGAACTACCCCTTGATCGGCTAGCTTATTACTATGAGCAACTGCTGAATGGCGGCTCTCAGCACTTATGCCATAGCAACAACAAAACTATATGCCGAGGCGGGCGCACTATCCAACTCCGATGGTTTTGTTTGATCGGTCTTATTAAAGAACCCACGGATGAAGCTTTTAACTAAGCTGTTGCAGAAACTAGAAACAAAAACAAAAACAATGAACTTAAAAATATCACAGAAACACATTGATTTGTTTCTAGAACGGAAAGATTGTTTCTTTTTATACAACTCTTCGTCTGCTACCTGGTGTCCTGGATGGGTCATCGGAAAAGTTGAACTACCGATCGCCGGAAGCTATTCCCGTTTCCTAACTCTGGTTCGTGATGCTGAAGGCGGTTGTCATTGGGTTTTCGCCAATCAAGTTGCCATTCGTGGGCAAAATCATAGTAAAGGTTATCTTTTTGAAACCTATGCAGGAAATTGCTTCGATTGGACGAAGATTAATAACTTTAAGTCCATTATCTGGTGATGTACTGGTGATTGTATGGAAACCTTAAAAATTACGAAAGAACACATTAATTTCTTTGACCCTCCAAAGGAATGTTTCTTTCACTACGGCATTAACTGGTGTCCGGGATGGGTAGTTGGTCAAATTGAACTTCCGATCGTCCCCTGTTATTCCCGTATCCTGTTTCTGATTCGTGATATTTCAGGTGAAGCTCATTGGCTTCCTGCTAACAAGATTTTGCTACGGGGTCAAAGTCATTTGTTTGATAGCTACATAGGCAATTCCTTTGATTGGACAAAGATTAGTAGCTTTAAACCTCTTGTTGACTGATTCTACTCAAATTTTAGCGATTTACCAGTTCGCTACTGGTTTTTCTATGTCAGGTTCAGATTCAACAGATTCCACCAACTTTAAGCCAGAGCAAAGATTTGTTATCTGTTCTGCTTACTATTCTCTTAGTAACCTTACAGAATATGGTGATATTCTGTTCCTGGCTAATGGTTTGCTTGATAACGAAGCTTCTAAATGGGTTACTGATTTTGAACAAGCCCATTTTTTTGATATTAAGGAAATGGCAGAGAATACAATCAAACTTTTGAAAACTCACTTCAAAACTAATGATTTTTCGGGTGACTCTTTATCTGTTATCGTAGTCGCTTGGTCAGAGTCCAATTAAAAAAATGACTTTTTTTTCTATAATAAATGGGGATAAAAGTCAAGTTTTTGATGGATAAACACAAAAAGATAAATATGATATAGGCTAAAAATAATCTCTTAATTAGAACAGACATGGTATCAACAGGACTAACAGCAGGACTAGCCACAAAATCACTCCGTCTGACAATCAGCGACTTTAATTTCTTTCCCATGTCAGAAGGTGATTCACCGCTGGCAATTAAACGAGCAAAAAAGCCATTTGATGAACCAGCTATCCTCGCCAGAGATGCTGCAATGCGGAAAGCTACAACGAAAGTTGTAAGCCCGGAGGTTACTAACTACAAACCTCCGGATAATCGAGTAATTACTTATCAAGAACTCGATCAGTTCTTCCAACCTTTGATTGAAAATGCGCTAGTAGAAGTAAATACAACAGCGCAAAATCAAGGTTTGATGAGTGACGCATTGGTTGCCCCTAGTGCTGTTTTTGGTATTCTGATGCCGATCGAATTAGTAGAATATTTGACTGAACTTTACCAAATTTTCAGTCAATTACTGAATAGCAGAGTTGCCCTGATTAGCGATGATCGTAATCCTAACCCGGATGCTTACACAGGTCTGGTTATCTTTGGTGAATCAATCGATGGCGAAATCGTCATTGCTCAAACTCTGCTTGTTCAAACGTGATTTGAGTCTGATTCTGGCTTAGGCTTAAAACTCGACTGATATCCGATTCAATCTCTTTCTTGGTGCGGCAAGAAGGAGATTGTTTGTCTATCCAACCTACAAACCTACAAGACAATGGCAATAAAAATAACCTCTCCAACTCAGCAGGGTGTCCAGGTGGGTGGATTACCTTACTCTTTAGCAGTAACTGCGATCGCTGATAGTAACATCAACACTGATGTTCGCTTTAAATTAAACGGCGTGGTTGTGGGTATAGATACAATGGCAACCAATATAGGTACTGCCGCTAATCCTCAATATCAATATGGACTAACTATCCTAATTAATAATGCGGGTATTAACGAAATTGAAGTTGAGGATATTACTGGCACACAACCTATCCTAATTCGATCGACCGACAAAATTAATTTTGAGGTTAAAGCCAACGTCCCAGCTATTGTCCTTAATCCTCCTGTTCTTTTTTCAGGGCAAACCTTGGTACTTGCTGAGGTTCAATATTTGCCAACAAACGGTTTTGTTCGATTTACTTTGAACGACCAAATTATTAAAGAATCTCCCTGGATTCCATTTGATACTCTCATTTCTCAGAATGGAACCCTCCGAGCTTATTTGATGCTTGGTAATAATGTTTTGGCAACCGCTACCCAAGAAGTCGAGGTCATTCCCCCCGACCCTCCAATCGTTGGTCCTCAAGGTCCGATCGGCCCTCCTGGTCCTCCAGGTCCCAAAGGCGATAAAGGCGATACTGGCTCTCAAGGAATTCAGGGTTTACCTGGCACACCCGGCCTTCCTGGTACAACTGGCCCCAAAGGTGACAAAGGCGATCGCGGTGAACCAGGTGTGCCAGGTGCAACAGGCTCAACAGGGTTGCAGGGACCAATAGGGCCGATTGGATCCAAAGGAGATCCAGGGTCAAAAGGAGATCCAGGACTGGCAGCACCCGCACCAACATGGGGCCCTTGGGTAAATGTCCCGGTAATCGCATCGGCAAGTGTGACTTACAGCACAAACCGAGAAGCAGCATTCCGATATCGGAAACAGCAAAACGGGCTGTTAACACAATTATTTGTGGATATGGTGCTGACAAAATTCGATAAAAGCGCAGTCATTGCACAAATTCCACCAACAGAGCTGAACTTATGGATGTTCGGTTATGGATGGCTGCACCCAGCCTGTTTCTGGTATGGAGGCGCGCCAGTTCCTAATATTCTCAAAATCGATCGAGCTGGCACTGTGACTTTCCAAGCTCCTGTTACTTACGATTTATCTTCAGGTTTTTTAAGTCTCAGCACTATTCTCGCTGAAACACCTCAATAATTTTCACTCAATTTCTAATGAATTAAGCAAATCAAGAAAATCGATGACTTTTCTAGCAGAAGTTCCAAATACTTACAATCCTGCAAAGGAATACGAGCTTGGGTTTTGGTATAGCGTCCCAAAGCTAAACGGAGTCCGATGTATTTACATAAATGGCCGACCGCGGGGATTGAGAAACCAAACTCTGAAAACCCGATATGTAGGACTTTATCGCCTGGAATTAGAGTGTCGCATCCTGTGTGAAACTCATAATCTGTCATTCCTTGATGGAGAATTGTACATTCCAGGGAAAACCCTTGATCAACTTGCACTATTGGTTCTTGATCGAGACAATTATGAACTTGCTGAAAAAAATACTCTTGAATTTCGAGTTTCCGCAGTAGGTTCGGTGACAAATCCAAATTTGACGATCCGTGAAATGGTAGCTTTGATGCAGCAGAACATCTCAAATCCGGGGATGATTAGCTACCTACCTCAAAAACTGATTCGTAACACCCCGTTGTCCGTTCTTGAGGAAACAAACACCGTTATGAATGCGGGGATGAATGAAGAAATAATCCTCCGAAACCCAGACTCAATTTATTCAGGAGTTCGATCGGACAATCTTCTGAAAGTAAAGGGCATAACCAGTGGAATCTTTACAGTAGTGGGCTTTACCCAAAGTGCTACTACAGGATTTACCTCCTATATGTCCGTGGAGGGTACTATAAATGGAATTAATAAAACCTCTCGTGTCTATGGACTAAACGAAGAGGAAGAGCAAGAGCTTTGGATGAATCAAACCTCATACCTAGGCAAGCAAGTTCTTATTATTTACATGGGTTTGACATCAACGGGCAACCTGCGAAATCCTGCTTTGGGTCGATTTGTTTAAGGAGTAGATTATGTTGCCACAATTAGCAAATACTTACAACCCCACGAAAGATTATGGAGTTGCTGAATGGCTCAGTAGCCCAAAATTGGATGGAGTACGGTGCTTGTACCAGGAGCAGACTACTGGGTTGAGAAGTCGATCAGGCTCGGTTCGATATTCAGGGTTGGGCGAAATAGAACAAATTTGTGAAAGCATCAGGTTGGCTAATAATTTATCCTTTCTGGATGGTGAACTCTACATCGCTGGAGAACCATTTGATGTAATTTCTGGAATTGTTCGCACGAAAAAAGCGACTCAGACTGCCAACAAACTTAGAGTTGAATTCCGCATCTTTGCGATCGGCTTCAATCAATACCCGAACATTCTGGCAGGGGATGAATTTAATCAGATTCAGCAAATCTTTCCAGCAGCGGGGAAAGTTAGCTATGTTCCACAGAAATTGATCGAAAATAAGCCCTCAGTTATTCAAGCTGAAGCAGAGCTAATCAAAAGTTCAGGACAATCGGATGAAGGGATAATGTTGCGGAACCGAGACTCTATGTATTTTCAGGGTCGATCGACTGCTCTACTGAAAGTTAAAAATTTTGTCAAAGCTCAACTAGAAATTGTGGGTTTTACAAAGGGAACGGGCAAATATTCTAAGTCCTTGGGCAATGTATTAGTTAGGGGTAACATTGACGGACGGACTATTAATAGTCGCGTCGGAACTGGATTTACGGATTTAGAACGATCGACCATATTCAGTAACCAAGCTGAATATTTAAACAAAACGATCGAAGTGATCTATCTAGGGGTTACTCCTGCTGGATCTTTGAGACATCCTGTTTTCTCTGGAGTTCTTAGAGATTCCTAGAATTCTATCAAAAATATGAAAAAGCTTGGGTAGACACGCTACTCAAGCTTTTTGTAATAGTTCCTTGTCTCTAGATTAACAAAAAACTATTTATTTATACAATTCCTACAAGTTCAGGGACTTTACCTGCTAATTGCCAATTTGTTGCTTGTGACCAAACAGGAGTTGAGGCAGTTACTCCATGTGCAACCAGATCGGCTGTTGCTACTTCTACGAAACCACCATTTGGGGATCGGATTTGCCACTTTGAGTGTGAATCGGCGGCAGCAGCAGCGATTAATTCTGGTGGAATCGGTGGTGGCAAAACTGGCGCTACGGGTGCTGAAACAGGAACTGAAGCAGCAACAGCAACCGGAGTTACAGCGGGACTTGGAGCCGGAGCCGGAGCCGGAGCCGGAGCCGGAGCGGGAACGGGAGCGGGAGCCGGACTAGAATCTTGGAGATCAATTCGGTCAGCGAATCTTTTGTCAAGTTCTACCTTGACCTTTCGGCTGGCTCGGAAAGTTGTTGGTTGTCCTGTCCGAGGATTTCTACCCGGACGCGCTTCTTTCACTACCGGAGAGAACGTTGCAAAACCTTCAATTGTAATGGTTTGCCCATTTTTAACACCAGAAACAATTGATTCGATCGCCTCACCCAGAGTAAGGGTATCCGTCTGGGGATTGATTGTTTGAGTAATTTCTGCCATGTGACTAATGACTAATGACTAATGACTAATGACTAATGAATGAGATGCTTAATTTGATTATGCCTCAAATTTTTTAAAAGCACAATAACAAGCACTAATTTGGCTCTAATTTGGTGGTAAACCAAAATCTTCAGGACCGTAAAGGCCTGCGGGCATATCACCATTTAAAAAATCAATCTGTTCCTGGGTAAGGGATTGGTTGTATAAACGGACGGACTTGGTAATGATATTCCCGCCTTCGTCCATATATTTGCCGTCTGTGTAAATTCGCATTTCTCTGGTTTCACCGATCGCAACCTTACTTTTATAATTCTCGGCCACCCATCCAAGTGGTAAATACCCAGGGTTTCTTGTGCTATCTGGATATCTCATGTCGATTCCCAACTCCATTCGTGCAGGTTGCTTACCTGCTGGGGGTTTCATGCGCTGAACAATGCGAATGAGAACATTCTGTCCTTTCCACTCGCCCCGACTCCAAACATTAGGTACTTGTTTGTGGACATTAAAGACGCTGATATAAGGTAACGTGTCTGGGTTCTCTTGCAAGTCAAGCAAAATCTCTTCCCTGAATAAGTTGAACACCAGCGATCCAGTGCTGAGTGGAGTAGCTTTAAAGTGAACGGCGCGCCAGTAGGCGGCCGCCCAAGATTTTTGGGTGAACGGTTTGCCTTCAGCATCGACAAACTGCTCAAGGGCTGACTCTTTGAGAGCTTGATATTTGGCGGATACTTCGCGGATTTTGGTAGTGTCACCATCATTTTGCTCTTTCCATTCGATGGCAGGACCCATTTCTGAGGCATACCCCTTACGCTGTTCAAAAGCAAAATTACTTTGCTCCTCTGTCACCTCAACCCCTACGAAAAGTGCATTGTAAAAGGAGTTGATGTCGATGTTGGTTTCCAACTGAGCTGGTCGCCAGTAGGAGTTGACGACTTTAACGATCCGAGAAATGGTATCGATCGCATCATCGGCCACATTACAAGGTCGGCTTAGATAAACTGTCTTGTCTTTGAAGTCCTTGAGCCAGGGGATTTGGCTTACATCACCAAGACTATCTAGATACTCACCAACAGCTTTAAGGCCGACATCATTATTGGGGTATGCTGATTTGATCGAATCTACAGCAATTTGCAACTCCTGGCTGAGGAAGTTGATAATCGACATCTCTTTTGGCTCAGTCTGCATTCCCCCTGGCGGGATGTTGAGGACTATCCCTTCAGCACCCGCTGCTTTGGCGCGACCGAGAAGTGAGGCCACAATCCCAGTGATGTCGTTCATCGAATTGATTGCGACCTCCTGCAAATTTCCGGTCAATGCCATTTTCGGAAGTTTCTCGACGGATGGAGGTTTGTCGAAGTTGGCGATCGCATCTCTCAGATTGGGATATTGATGAGACGCGATGAGCTGAACGAAATCCCCATCAAAGTCTCTCCCCAAATTCAGCATGAGTTTTGTGGATGCAGCCATGAGGTTTTGAGCTCTGGCATAAGTGCCCTCATGACGGTTTATCCAGAGTTGGCAATCCCCCCAATGCCTCATGGGATTGCAGAATACAATATACTCACCAGGAGCCATACCCGGAGCACAGAAAACTTTCTCAGTAAAAGTAGTTTTTCCGTTATTGTCCGTAATTTCGTATTTAGCAAAATATTCATCAGGTTGCGACATCAGTGACCAAAAGCGGACTCCAGCAGCCTTTGCTAAATTCAGCCAAACTGCCCGAAGTCTTTCTGCTACTTTGCCCGTTATGTATGGATGGAGTAATAATCGACCTTTTATGTCATATTTAATAATCTCCATTGCTGTATTAATATATTCAGATTCTGACTGAATAGTATCGCCTTGTTCACGCTCTTGTGCTGCTTCTTCTTGGTGGATTCTTAACTCTTTAGCCAGCGCTTGAATTGAGTTAGTAGCTGCTACTAGCTTCTCACACTTCGATCGAAGTCGGCTAATTATATTGTCTTGTTCTAGGGTTTCAAATGCGAACCATTGGAATAGCATCCAACCAGCTTTTGCCGTCCGTAATTCTCCTTCAAAGACCAATCCACAAAGAAGTTTTTCTCTATAGTTTCCCAAATCTGGTTTGTTTCCTTTTAGTGAACTCCAAGGAATAACTAAATCATATCCAGAATTATCTAACTCAGGGTTATAGGCAATTGTTCCTTTAGCTACCCATTTGTCCCTAGAGGCGATCCTAAATTGTAGAGGAATTCCTTCATCATTTTCAAAGTGAACATCACCTGTTCCTAATATGCGAAGAAACTCCTTGGATGCTTTGCCGTGACTGTCTCCGCTATTCCAATGTCTTTTATTTGTTGGGTCATCTTCTGGTTGTCCTTGGTCATTTCGGTTCGTGTCGTCTACGATGATAAAATTAAACTCATACCCCACCAGATGTTTACATCCGGTGTGCAGTATGGAACCGTATATTATACGCTTCCATTGCTCACTAGCTTTATCACCATAATACTTCCTTCCAATCGGAGCCAGATTAAAGGTAAATCTTCCGTGATTTCTCGAACCACTGGCTAAATCTAAAAAATATCGATCATTTTTGTTGGGATTAAATGGATTTAAAAGGGAGGCATCTTTGGTATCTTTGGGGATTTCCCCGATGGCAAAACGCTCTCTTCCACAATCTTGATGCCAGCCAGAAAGGAGAGTATTTCGGAGAGTAACTTTGGGAGAAGTAGACCATCTTCCAATGACACAATCCCAGACAGACCAAATAGCAGTAGTCTGAATTTGAGCTAGGCTTTCATTAATCCAAGAGTAAAGTAGTTTGTACTCAGTAGGCATATTAGTCACCAAAGTAAAATTTTCCTGATGCTATTTTAGCAAGTTTGTCAGGACCCAATCGGGTAAAAATATCATCTTTGGGAATCTGAATTGGATTACTGGGAGTAGTCAAATCATAGCCAATAATCAATTCTTTTTTACTATTTAAGCCAACTCCTAGAATACTTTCGATTGGTAGAAAAGCAGAAGCCATCAATTCATAAGCACTATTCTTGAATTCTTCAAGAATTTCAACTTGATTGGTATCAGACATTTTGGCAACTGCTAAATTAAAATTTCTGGGAGTTGCATCGCCAACATCAGCAAAGATATAAAGAAATTCAGCAAGATCTGTTCTAGATTTCATGGCGGTAGTAATAATAACGGCAGCACCAATTATAGGCGAAGCCCAAGCCATGAGATATGCCCATCCACTTGCTTGCATTCCTGTAACTGCGAAGATTTTTGGCATCAGACTTGCCCCAGCTTTCAAAGCAGAAGCTGCAAAATACCGAACCGCTTCAGCGCCACCACCACTACCTGTGATTTTTAAGACGATCGACACGACAGTGTTTGTCAAAGCTGGTAACAGAGTTGCTGGAATATTGAAGGCTTTCAAGAAAAAACTTCCGAGAAGCCAGCTTGCAATGCTTGTGAGCACACTCACCGCACCTGTGATGGTAGCGGCACCGCCTACTGCGATCGGTACGATCGCACTATTGAGTATGGGCGGGCGGCGGTAAATAGAACTGATGGGGTGATTATAGACAGAGCTGATTATATAGGGATTGTGGGCAATGATTTTCGGGATATTGCCTGTGGTTATGGCAATTCGGGCAGCATCTGCCCTACGCATCCGTTCCCGTACACTACGACGTGCATTTCCGGTTAATGAGTCCAACAGACCCAGAAGCTGATTTTTTAATTCCTCAATTTTATTAAGAGCTTGTGCTTTCCATGATTCTATTTGGGCTTCTGCTGTCAAGCCTATCTGTTGAATTCCTTGAATTTCAGCATTAATTTCCTCGATCATGATGGATAATTCAGGCAAATTCAATGAATTGTTATGCGCCATCACTGCTGCTTCATAAATGGCTCTTTCTCTACTACTTGGCAACAAACTAGATAATTCCTGCTGACCTTTAGCTGCTAGATTGGAGAATGCTTTGCTGTTGTAGGCACGATTTATTCCATTAACTGTTTCCAGAAATACTAGACAACAATCCATAACAGTTGACTGCAAATCTTGAGATGCTACCAAAACATTTTTTATGCCTCCCATTACTGGATGTGACATAATAAACTGAATATGTGGTAGGCTAAAATACCAGTCTTTCCCGGTGTTGACTCCGTTGTTCACTGCATCAGCTACGGTCAAGATTTCTTTTCCTGCCCATACATTCTCTGTGAGTTGGGCTCGCAAATAATCAAATTGACTCATTTTTTTGTCCTAAAATTTAGCTCATTTTAGCATACCCAATTTGAACATTGTAACAACTAACAATGTCCAAATTGGGGATAATTCGAGATTAACTAGGACAGTCACTACATTAAGAAACAATTTGGCTTTGTTCCTTGGCAACTCGATCGCATTCAGCTAGTTCAGGTGTAGAATTACGCGACAACCACCACCAGCTAACTTCATGAGTTTCAACCAATTTATCAAGTTCTTCCCAAAGGTCATGATTGGCGTTACGTCTCCAGTTTTTCACCATTGTATCGACTACATAGCGTGAGTCGCTAAATAGTGTAACTTTACAAGGTCGTTTGAGAGATCTTAGTCCTTCAATCGCTGCTGTTAGTTCCATGCGGTTGTTAGTTGTGGTTGTTTGCGATCGACCACTAACTACTTTTCTATTAAGCTTTCCAGGTATCGTAAGTAGTGCTGCCCATCCGCCTGATCCGGGATTTCCTGAGCAAGCACCATCACAATGGATATTTACTACAGGTTTTTGGGTTTGTGTTGGATTGGTTTGTGTTACGTTTGCTGCCGCCATAGAGTTTATAATTGAAAAACATCAATGCCTCATAGCGAAGCAATTTATAACTTTTTATATTTGTTATAATATAACAAATATACCAGAGATTTAGTATGCCTGAAAATACAGAATTATTGATTGAAAATCTGAAACTACAAGCAGAAAATTTACGGTTGAGACGGCAACTAGATTACATGAATAATCTAGCCCGTGAAATGTATTATCAATTTCGTTTCGATCGACCGAACTTGCCTTTGAAAGAAAAAAATAGAGAATCCCTAGAGCTGAAGGGTGGTGGAACTCTCTATATGGTTCAGTATGTCGATACAAAAGGAAATTCGTTCATATCCACTGAAGGATTTACGCCAGAAGGTGACATAGCTCCTAAGCTGTTTTACTTTGGATATGCTGTGTTCTTTCTGGTTGAGGAGCTGACTCGACAAGGATTTACTTGTCTCCCTGACAGGTTCTTAGAGCTGCTTAGTCGAAATCAGAAGTTTCTGAGATATGTACTTAAAGAATTTCAGCGGGTTTTATCCTTATGATTCCCAGAAGCTCTATTCATTAGTTAATGTCAACAGTGTTGAGACTAACAGAGAAAACTGTTTGGGCATCTGCATAGAGTCGATCGAGTTCTGTTTGAGCCAAGTATCTTTCGCTGTGGTCGGTATCATTCAAGTAATCTGCCAGATAAGCAGCCAGGATGTAGGCATTGCTAATCACTACCATTTCCGTGTCTTGAATCAGCAAAACTTCCGTGTCTGAAGTGCCGAGCGCATACATTCCTTCAGAATAATCAGGATGGTTGCATTCCCGGTGATAAATCTTCCACTTTTTGGTCACAGGAGATTTGAGCGTTTCAATGGTAATTCCTTCAGGGATATTCGGATCGTCCATCTTTCCGCCAGACAAGAGCCACGGTAAAATAACTCGATTATCACCCTTGGGCATATACTGAGCGTCATCTGAATCATAGTCACCATAAAATTGAACTAAATTACGGATGAACTCTTGAGTAATTTCATCGTTGCTGTTTGAGTAACTGAAGCTGGATTTTTCTAAGAGCGAATTTCCATTCAAAGCAACTTTCCACGCATCCAATATGTTGGCATGAACGGAGATTAGCCGATGTTGCTTTTGCTTTCCTCGATCGATTTGTAGATAAACGCCATGACCGTCACTATGATGTGATTTGTCAATGACACACTGTAAATTGAGTGTCCGACCATAGCTCATCTCCAGAAACAGTCGGTCTTTCGGCTTCATCTTTCTCTTGTTTCTACCCATTAGTTTTATCTCCGAATATGTTGATTGCAAAGTAAGTGAGCAAGAAATTGGAGGCGCATCAAGGGAACTGTAGCCTGCGGGACACATATTGATTTACCAACTAGACTCACGGCTTCTGCCCTTCCCGGCGTTCGAGGTTCTACTCCAGGGTTTTGTGGTGGTGGATTGGCTCTCCACCAGTTTTCATAATGCACTCCAGCCAAGTAGTTTGGAACCCCATTAACCAGAGGCAGAGTTCCGGGTTGAGTTTCTGGGGAGCTGATAAACGATTTTGCGATCGTAATGTGCTTTCCAATTTGTTCAAACCAGCCCGTCCACCCTTTCCGCTGCTGAAGTTGTAAGCAGTCGGCGTAGGCAATGACAAATATTCTTTGCCTCTCGTGTGGCGCACCGCACTCCGACGCGCTGACAATCTCAACTTCTGCCTCAAATCCTGCCATTCTGAGTCCGGCAATAACTGTTCGTAACCCTCGATCGATAATCCCAACAGGCTGCTCCACAACCACAAAACTTGGTCTACCGATGATGATGCACCTGAGGGCCTCAAACCATAGATTGGATTCAATATGGGCAAGTCCTGTCTTTTTTCCGGCTCTTGATGTCCCGGTACAGGGGAAGGACACGAAGTAAACATCTGCTTTATTTTTTCTTGGTTGATAGTCAACTATATCGGAATGAATTGGAATTTCAGGGAAGTGAGTTTGCAGAACTTTTTGAGAATATGGATTGTTTTCTACAAATTCGATTGTCTCAAATTTCACTTGAGAAATCAGATTTACTAGACTAACTGCTAATTCCCACGCTCCTATCCCTGCAAATAAATCAATGCACTTCAATTTCATACCTTAGTTTAACACAAGATGTGCTTCGCTTTGAGAGGAAAAACTGTAATAAATGTTAGGAAAATGAACCAAATTGTAATGATTTCTGGCAGCCGATCGATTAAAGATATCAGCCCTGGACTAGAATCGATCACTAAGATAATGGAGCTAGAGTTTTCAATTATTCTGGGTGATGCGCCTGGAGTAGACAAACTGGTTCAAGAGTATTTACGCTCTCAAAATTATCCAGATGTTAAGGTTTACTATGCCCTCTGGTCGGGTAACGGGAAACCTAGAAACGTTACTGGATTTGAAACGGTTGGAGTTGCAGGCAGTTATGTCGATCGAGATAAGATGATGTGTTTGATTTGCCATTACGGTTTGGCATTGTGGGATGGTGCTAGTCGGGGAACCAGAGACAATATCGATCGAACTGGTGAAAGAAAAACTAAAATTATCAGGATTTGAGGTACTTGGAGTCTATTTGTGAGGCGCGCTTCGCGATAGGGAAGTGATGTCTCACTCCTAGTAATTCCCATGACCATTACTGTAGAAAAATTTGACTATAACAAATTTGATACAGAGAAAGTCGAGTTTGCGCTGGACTTGGATGAAACGGTTTTCAACGTCAGCGAGGGTACAAACTCTCGCTATGTTGATGACGAGTTAGGAATGTCCCCTCTGTGGCGAGGCAAATACTCCGTTGAGGAGTATAGGCAAATGTTGTGGAAACAAATTCAACAACATTTGCCAAGGTATTTCAGGACGGGAATTAAAGGTTTTTACCAGCCTTTAGTTCCCGACTCAGATATCTTCAGGGCTGTCATGAAATTAGCTTCAATTTACCGAGATAAAGGTAGATTAAAGCTGATTTACATAACCGACCGCTCTCATGCCGAATTAATTGCTAGATGCGTCGATTATTTGGCACATCGGATTTAAACAAAACCCTAAGAAAGTCTAGTTGACTAGATTTTCTTAGGGTTTTCATGATTATCGTACAAATTTTAGTACCAAAATCAACATCAAAGTTCAACATTGAAAGGGCATTATGTCAGAAATTCACATTAACCCCATGAAACTTTTTCCTTACGATGTTAATCGTCGTGAAGGTACATATTTCGATCGTAACGGCAAGCGCGTTGATGACGAACTTCTCAAATGTCATTATTGCGTTGCTTACGAAGGGAAAGATATTCGTCTGTCTACTTGGTCTAACAAACAAAGCAAGAAATTGACTAACCTTGCCACTTATTTTGAGGGCGGAACTGCTGAAGAAAAGCGACAGATTATTTGGCGTCAGTTCCAAGACAGAACTGTTAACCGACATCTACTCTCTTTCTGTGAGAGGTTCAGAGAACAACCTATGTTCCTTTGGTATGTCAGCTACTATGACTTACCCACTGCTCAGTTCATCAAGCGCTTTCTCGAATGGTATTGGTCAGAATATCCAGTAATTAACCAGTAACAAAACATTAACCATTGTGTTTCTAGCAACAAATATAGAAACACAACGGTTAATGTTTCTAAGCAATCTTAGAGAAAGTGTAATTGACAAAGAAAGAGTAACAAAAGTTTTAACGATCGATAAAAAGATAGACGTACAAAAAAGTTAATCGGTTAGGGCGCTTCGCGATAAGGCAACGAGTTCTTTATTGTGGGTAATCGCTATGACCGTTGCAACTACAGCTACTACAGCTACAGTTACAGCCACAGAAACTGAGAAGAAGGTAATCGCACCTGTTCCCCTTAGACCTAAGAAGGTCATTCCGCCGCTTTCCCGACCAAGCTTGGAAGAGTTTGGGATTGGTTCTGAGCCAGATTTTCTCTGGAAAGACGGCGTGTACATCTGTCAGCATGGCAAGAAACAGCTCTATTTTAATTGTTTCTTGCCGTTGTGTCAGAACTTCGATCGCATAGAGGTAGGTAGCCTCTATATGACCGAAGCTGGATTAGTTAGAGTGAAATCTATGCATCCAGATAACTGCATTGCTCAACATTTTGACTACATTATCATAAATGAGCAAGGCAATGAAGAGAGACTTCTGACTTGGGAGTTTCTTTACGCTTACTGGTAATCAAAAATATCCTTACCTCTTCAGGTAAGGATATTTTTTTTAAACCAGCTTCTTCTGAGATTTCTAATACTTCGTTCTTTGGGGATGACCTTACTCCCAAAAACGATGGAAAACCAATTAAATTATGACTGGATTGTCCGCAGAAACTTTGCTGAAGCTGACTTTTGGCTTATAAACAAAGGAAGTTGTGAAAGTTTAGGTAAGCCAGTCAAACAATATGAACCGTTTCTAACAGGAATTAAGTGTCCTGTGCTGATTTTGCCAGACTATGGGTTTTACCTGTGTCTATACCTGTATCAAATGGGGCTGTGGAAACAGTATTCGATCGGCAGCACCAATTACAAAAACCTTCGCCTCAACGATGTTAAAGAGGTTTTTCAGTACATCGCCCGTCAACACAGAAGTCAAGATAAAGCCCGCTTCAAATCCTTTATGCCAGCACCCGTTCCAGCAGAGAGACAACAATTCTATGCTTCGCTTTGAAGTGATAGTCAGTTAATTTGTCCAATACTAGGTAACAGAAAATGGAAAGAATCAATTTTGGTGGAATTCAGGCTCAAGTTTTTGCTTTGTCCCCGCACAACAGCTATTTTTTGTTCCGATTATGCGATCGCATCGCAATCAAAGGCATCTATACTGCCGATTTTGTTTGGGATTCAGTCACCGATAATCTCAAAGGTTTCCTAAGAGAGCGATTCACCCTGTATGTGGGTGCACATACATTTGATGAAGCAGAAATTATCAAGGACAAAATCATCCAAGCTGGAGGGACGCCAGATGAGGGTGTACGTCTGTGTAAGCACGTTCATGGGTTTCTGCTTGAGGTGAGAGCGATCGGGCTTTCTCCTGAATACCTTCTTCAAACCCTTGAGGATTTCCCCATGCAGCCCCTAACAACAACTTAGCCAGAAACAAAACAGTTCAGAAACATTTTTCTAACTCAATCTCAGAAACAGAAATAAGTTTGTTTTTGAGATTGAGAGTAATGCTTCGCTGTAAATTGTTGAGTCGTCTTATTAGCAAGGATTAGAATCATGCAAGTCAATCAGAAAATCAACTTTGCAGGTGTTGAAGGAAAAGTAGTTGAACTTTCACCACATGGTAGTTTTGTAGTGGTTAGGTTAACCAATCGCATTACCATCGTTGGTACAACAAATAACCAATTCAACTGGGAAGAAATGCCGGATGTAAGTTCAGGCTTCGATTCATTTATTACTTACATGGGCGTTCGATCGATTCCTGAAGGTGAAAAAGTCCTGAGAATTGTTGCTCAAGTAGGTGGGTACACATACCGTAACGAAAGTCAGGCACGGAAAGCAAAACGGATTAAAGATTTCCCACTAGAAGTCAAAATTCGTGGTCTGACTCCTGATTATATAGCTCAGATCATCACAAATCAGAAGAAAGTAATGTAGCAATGCTGATGCTACCAAGTTCTCTTCAGCTAAAATGTTGGAGAGAACTTGAATTTGTGAATTATTCAATAGCAAAAACAGAAACATAGGAAACCAAATCATGACTAAGCTAGTTTATGACCTAACCCAACGATTTGAAATTGTTGATGGTGTACCAACATTGATTTCAAGCAGGGTTCAAGTAATTGAAGGCGGTTCAGATTTATTTTCGGTTGCTCAACAGTGGCTAATAAAAAATACTAAGTTGATCTCATATGGTAAGCAACAATACGTGGGATACAAACCTTCCAAAGCTAAAAGATATGATTTAGTGTTGGCGTCCAGGGTTACTTCTTTGCAGATATCATTTCCGATCGAAAAGATTCAACTCGAAAAGATTCAACACCTAAAAGATAAATTTGATTTAGAAATCTCTCCAGACCCCGTTTTTCCTTATCTTCATCGCATTTATTTTGAATGCAGTCAATCTTTAGTTGAATTTCTAGAGATTCTTTTTCCTTCTTAACATACAGATACACGTACACGTACAGATACAGGTACAGGTGCAGATACATACACTTGTACCTGTACACAAATGCAAATACGTGTCACAAGTCGCTAATAAATCGGTAAGAAGTCAGATAATCGGGTAAGAAATCGATAAAAAGTAGGGAAAAATTGGTAATAATGCTTCGCTTTGAAGTGCTGGTTACTAAAAGTAAGAGGCTAAAATGAGTGAACCCGATTTTGAAACTAAACAGAAAACTCTACGACTGCGAGACGCATTTCGTGTGCTTGCGTGGGAGGTTTTTGAAACAAATCCTAAGAATCGAGAGAATTTGAATCTACGTTATACCAAATTTTACAGTCGGTGGGTAAAGGGCAAGATTCGATCGATGAACTTGCTCCAACTGGAAGAATTAGCAGTCGAAAGAGGTTTCTCGGTCGAAGGACTATTGTTTTACAGAGAATGTTATTACTCGATCGCTCAACCTTACCCACCAGAAATGTTTGTGAGTAACGATTAGGAAAAAGTTACGATCGACGGCGGAGGACAAAGAAAGCAACAGGAGGTTATCTGTGAGGGCGCTGCGCGATGAGGCGGTGAGTAAATTCTTGTTGCTAAGGAGCGTAGACCAATGGAAACCATTAAAAAGACGATCCCAAATATTGCTGAACTTAAGCAGTATTTGAGGGGTTTGGTCAATGAAATGGAGTATAGCCACAGTAGCCTAACCAAGAAAAGGTTAGAATTGTGGCTATTTAATAAAATCCATTTAGGCAACGGGAAAGTAAGCCAAGGTTATTTTAACCAACGGCTTTATGACTTTTGCCAAAGGCTGTATCCGGGCTGTGATATAGGTCTATTGACCTATCACGGCAAGGAAAGAGGGGGAAGTTGTGGCTTAATTGCCCCCCACAGGGATCATAGCTATGGGCAACCTATGGCTGTGCTCTTGAACATAGGTATGGCAGAATTTGCTATCAATGACAAAACCTATGTGCTAAATGACGGCGACATAATGAAGTTTAATTGTAAACTTCTCCATGCTGTCCCTCGTATCATGAGCGAGGAAAGGTTTAGTTTAGTTTTATGGAAGCTAAACCAAGCTAAGGGATTTAAATCCCAAATGTAGATGCCCATTGATTGGTAGAAAGTAGGGTGATTAAGGAAACTTAGTCACCCTATTTTTCGTTGTTTTTCCGAGTTTATTTGTTCATTCGATCGCACTTAACTCAATCTAACATCCGTAACTCCTGTGTTGCGAAGTTGGTCGGTTAGGGCGCTGCGCGATGAGGGAATGAGCTAGGTTTTCTTAGCTTTGTCCAAGTTTTTTTACCCTTTTACCTAGGTACTTATCATGGCTTTTGCAAACTCTGCTTCCGTAAATTCCACTTCTTCTAATGGTAATGGTGTTCCAAAGACCATCGATCCAAGCGTAATGGAAACGTTAAAGATCAGTATTCCGTCGAAAACTGGTAAAAGACGTAGCATATTAATCGATGCGTTCAGAATCTTGGGTTGGGAAACCTTTCGCTCTGAATATAAAGAAGAGTTGAAAGGTTTGGAATACGGTGGCTATGGTGTGTTTGACGAACTCTGGCAACAAGAAGAGATTCACAACCTTAGTTATCCAGAGATTGTTGAATATGCCAAAGAATTAGAGTTCTCGGAGGCAGAATTGGTTAACCTCCGCAACAACTACTATGCCAAGAAAGCCAAAGCCAACCAAGGTAATGGCAATGCTGGCAATAGTAGTAATGGCAATCGTGCTACTGGCAACGACAGCAACAGCAACGGCAATGGTAGCAATAGTGGTAGCTACGAAGAACCTGCATACAACTCGCAAGAGTTTGATGCAGAGGATCTTTTCTAGTTAGCCGTTGACCGATCGAAAGAAGAAAAGTCCCAAAGGTAACTTTGGGGCTTTTTTTTTAATGCGCCAGGAACTTGTCTGTGAGATAACGGGGCTTTTTTTTTAATGTACCAGGAAGTTGTTGATTTTTTCGATCGAGAGTTGTGAGCTTTTTTTCACCAAACGCTAACTCAGGAGTCCTATTGTGAATTTTTTTTCACAAAATGCCAGCGCAAAAATCGATCGGAAGAATTTTGTGAGTTTTTTTCAGAAAATGCCACAAGTTTTTGGGTTATAGCAAAGTCCAGAACCAGGAGGTTATCTGTGAGGTCGCTGCGCGATGGGGAGGTAAGTCCCCATCACTGGCAATAGCAAAGACAGAGTTACCTGAAGGTAATCTGTGAGGCGCTTCGCGAGGGGGAGGTGAGTGAATTCTTATCGCTAGGAGGCGAAGACAATGAAAATGTCCGAACTGTTGGTTTCGATGACCTGTGTAGGCATCTTAGCCTTGTACACAGTCCCTACTGCATTACGCATCATAGGGGGAGCAAAGGTAACTGCGGCATTGCTTCAGTTACACCAAACATCGAAGCAATCTCGCTACGATGCGATCGTCAACTACGGACAGGTCAGATCCGTTGCGATTTTCACTGGCGACAAGCCAGGAATCGCAGAATGTCTGAACGGGGTTTGTGGCAAGCCAGTGCCATTGCCTTCAGGGATTGAAATCAGATCCACATTTCGTGGAATTGATGCAAGAGTTGCTGGCCGAGCCGGAGCTGATCGAGCCACGCTCATTAGTTGGGCTTCTGATACGAACTCCGGGATAGGAGGCAGTTTTGGCCAGCATGGCACTGTCACCTTCAGCCATCCCTGGACAAGAAAGAAATTCTGCCTCGTCAGAGGCGGAAGTTACGGTAATTCTGGCGAGTATGTCGTCAGAAAAGATTTGGATTGCAGGTAGGTAAAGAAAATCTCCGGCCCTCGCTGGAGATTTTTTTTTGCCCATTTTAATTGAGTTTTGGTTCTATTTCAAGTCAACTCATTCACAACAATCATGAACAAGAAAATCATCGGCGGTTTGGCAGTTTTGGTTCTTCTCGGTTTTGCTTCATGCCAATTTATGAAGTCGAAACCAAGGGAAGAAATTCCGGTTCCAGTTCCATTAACTCCATTGCCTCAAGATCCATCGCTTCAAGTTTATTTCAATCACTCTCAAGTTTCGAGTTACAGCGAGCCTTATCGCCAGGTAACTAGACCGGGAGATGATTTGGAACAGCTATTGGTCTACAACATCAACAGTGCTCGCAAAACTGTTGATGTCGCTGTTCAAGAATTGCGGTTGCCTCGGATAGCGCAAGCTTTGGTGCATCGGCATCGGTCGGGCATCAAAGTTCGGGTGATTGTGGAAAATCTCTACAATCGTCCGATCGCTCTGTCTCCGTCCCAGTTGGCGGCATTGCCAAAGAGAGAGCGCGATCGCTATGCCGAATTGCTTCAGCTTGCCGATGCTAATAAAGATGGCTCGCTCTCTGATGCAGAAATTGCTAGCGGTGACGCACTGGCAATGGTCAAGAATGCGGGAATTCCCGTTATTGACGATACGGCAGACGGTAGCAAGGGCAGTGGCTTAATGCACCACAAGTTCGTTGTCATCGATGGCGAAACCGTCATCGTCACATCGGCGAATTTCACGACCAGCGATATCCACGGGGATTTCGTGAGCGCTGAAAGTCGGGGCAATCCCAACAATCTGCTGAAACTGGAAAGCTCTGAGCTGGCAAAAGTTTTCAGCGAGGAGTTTGCGCTTATGTGGGGCGACGGGCCGGGAGGGAAATCAGACAGTAAGTTTGGCGTGAAGAAGCCTGCTCGTCCCGTTGCCCAAGTTCAAGTCGGCGGTGCAACCGTCGCTGTCCAGTTTTCGCCATCAAGCGCGGGAACTCCGTTGGCAGAAACCTCGAACGGATTGATCGATCGGACTTTGGCGAGTTCATCGAAATCGGTCAATCTCGCGCTGTTTGTCTTCTCCGCCCAGGAGTTGGCAAACACACTGGAGAGGAAATCGAAGCAAGGGGTTGGCATCCGAGCTTTGATTGATTCCAGTTTCATCTACCGCCCGTACAGCGAGGGTATGGACATGATGGGCGCAAACTTGCTGAACAACTGCAAGCTGGAAGTTGAGAATCGTCCTTGGGTGAAACCTCTGGCCACGGTCGGGATGCCCAAGCTGCCCGCTGGCGATCGCCTGCACCACAAGTTCGGCGTTGTGGACGGCAAAACTGTAATCACCGGTTCTCACAACTGGAGTAAAGCCGCCAACCGAACCAACGACGAAGCAGTCTTGGTTATCGAGAGTGCCACGGTCGCTGCTCACTTCGAGCGGGAGTTTGATCGGCTCTATCAAGGCGCAATCCTCGGTCTACCCCAGCGCATCAAGCAGAAGATGGATTCCCGCAAATCTGAATGCAAGTAGATAAGTCTCCAGCCCGCGCTGGAGATTTTTCTATCTACCGCTTCGCGTTAATGAGTTGATTTCTAACTAAAAATTATGCTGCACCTCAAAAACTATTTCTCTGTTTGTGAACAACATAACCTCGTTGAGTTGATCCGAAATGTAGTCAAAGCTAACGGCGGGATAACAATTCCCGTGATGCCATCGGGTCTGAAATTCCACTGTAGCCAAACCAGTTGCGGAATTGTTGGCTGGCTATCCGATCGAAAAGGCTATCGTTATTCCCATATCAATCCAGTAAATAATCAGCCATTCGCAGCAATGCCGACAGAGTTGATAGATATTGCTCAAAGTTTAGCCAAATTAGTTGGTGAGTTTGATTACCAGCCCGAAACCTGCCTAATCAACTTTTACCCAGCCAATGCTAAAAGTAAATTAGGTCTGCATCAAGATAACACCGAGCCAAATCTCAAACCCTGCATCATTTCGATATCTCTAGGTGACGATTGCAGTTTTGTCATCGGCAGCAACCGCAGTCGTAAAGATCCCTTAAAAGGCATCATGTTGCGATCGGGCGATGTCCTAATCCTGCACGGTGACAGCCGTTTAGCCTATCATGGAGTCCAAAGAATTCTACCTAGAACCTCGAATTTGTTGAAAAATCATGGTCGCTTAAACCTGACAATTAGACAAGTTTACTAGCAATGCTTCGCTGTGAGTTGTTGATTCTTTTTTTTAGTTAAGGTAACAACTCATGGCAACAACCAAAATTCCAGCTCTAGTACAACAACTCGATCGATCGTTAAATCGTGAAACTCAGTACAATTTTGACGATGAAGACTCATTTGAGGGGAAAGAATACAATACCGCGATGATTACTGGGCATCGCTGGTGTTCCCAAAGTTATAAACGAGAAATCGAAAGGCTAATAATGATGGCAGTTAATCAAGGTGTCAAACACTTCTTCTGTGGAATGGCACTTGGTGTTGATCAACTAGCTGCCGAAGTTATGATTTATCGAAAATTGAAATGGACAGCAGTATTACCATGTGCTGACCAACACGCCAAATGGAAACCACGTCAGCAAAGTCATTACAGAAAATTGCTGACAGAAGCAACGAAAATTGTTTGCCTTTATCCCAAATACAGTGAGGGCGTGATGCAAGCCCGGAATCGGTGGATGGTCAGACGATCAGACATTTGTTTGGCTGTTTTTTCTGGCGATCCTCATGGTCAAGGCGGGGGTACAGCAACAACTTTTGAAATGGCTAAAAGACATAATTTGCTGATTTATCAGTACGTTCCACATGAACGTAAGTACATAATTCTCCAACCTATCCATAAGCAATTAAGTCTTTTCTAGCAGGTTTTAGCTAAATCTCACCAATCTCCTTCAGAAATGAGGGAGATTCCGTATTTACTCATCACACATCTTTCATAACCAACTCATGATAACCACAAAGCCCAAGAAAACAGTAATTACTGTACATATTCATAGCGTAATCGCACGGCTTGCTAAGGGTGCAATCGAGCGCGGAGAGATTGTCAGTTGTAAGAAAATCACTGCCAACTCATATTTCATCAAACATTTACGTGCTGGTCAACACCGACCACAAACCGAGAAATTTACTGCGGTTGGTGCTGCAACTCTTCTTTACCTTCTTAATGTGAAAGCCAAGGGACAAAATCAAATAGTTGAACCCGAGCAACTTGAGCTAGATTCTGATTCAGTTTTTGATATGTCAGAGCCAGAACTAGAACCAGAGTCAGAACCAGAATTATCTTGGGAAGCAGAATTAAATTCAAAGCTAGAGCCAGAATCAGAAACAGGCTCAGAAACATTTCAAAAAAGACAAGAAACAGGAACATCATCGTGTTGTGCTTCGCTATGGAGTGATGATATTTCTGCTTTTAGAGAAACATCTGAAAGTTAAAAATTGCCCCAAAGCTAGCAATGCAGTGCTTCGCTTTGGGGCAATGATTGATTTCTTTTGAAGGTAACAATGAAATGATGTCAATTTCTACCATTGCTAGTGTAGCACGAATCAAAATTTCTGAGCAAACTCTTGAGCAAAATGAGAATTCACCAGAGTTCAATTCAGAGATTGCATCGAAATTATCAGACAAGATTCTAGCTGAAGCCATCAGCAAACTAATAAATCTGGATGATATAGTCGATCGACTCCAGGGACTTGATAGCCAACATTGCGCGCCATTCACGCCTGAGCAGGTTAAGTTTGCTTTCCTGAAATGGCTTGAGAATCATCTTGAGTCGATAGAACTGCAACCGGAATGGTTTATCTATCAGGACTCAAAACATTTTGATCGTCATTTACCTGAGCTTGATGGTTACTACTTCCCCGAGGAAGAAAGAGAATACGACCAAGATGTTCTTAATGAAGAACAAGCTGCTCAATACGCTACTGAATTTGAAACCACTGCTAAGTTAGCTGCTGAATTAGCTGCTGAATTAGAGGCTACTGAACCATCTCAACTTGAAGATGAGTTTGATGCTACTCCTCGTGAAGAGGCAACAATGGTACTTGATTGGTAGCGACTGCTAATTAAAAAAGTGTTGGTATAGAAACAGAAACGATCGAGAAACTGTTTTTATGCCAACACATACCGTATTTACCGCACAAATTCTAACATGGATAATCCTGTCTTAGTTCAAAATCCTTACCTAAAACGGATAGCCGAAATCCGCAACCAAATTGCTATTCTCCAAGCCGAGGCGGAAGCAATTGAACCCGATGCACTTATTGAAGGGTTTGATGTTCTTGAACAGAAACAATCCAAGAAACAGATCGTTCACAATGACGAAAACGCTAAAATCATCATCCAATTCCGAAGCCAGTATGATGACAAAATTACAACCATTGTTCGCTTAGATGAGGACATTGCCCGAGAGTACGACAACCTTTGTCGATCGAACGCAACCGCTATCGAACACTGCAAAGCTCTCATTGCCGAACTTCAAGGAAAACTTGAAGAAGCAGAAACAAAACTCGAAACGTTTTTAAGTTCTCCACATTTAGAAAACCTGAAACGGCAACGGGCTATCGAACTGAAAAATACAGAAAATAAAGTGGCAAAATTGGCAGTTTATGTTAAGTTCATGAAGAGTTAGGGTTAAAAAAATATACCAACGGAATAGACCTAATTAACATTCGTCAATTATTCGGTATTGGAAGGACAATAGTCTATGGTATGAGTCCTAATAAAACTTGGACTCATATCAATCCAGATTGACAAGTAGAAACAGAAACAAAAACAAAAACAAAAATTATGGAAAACTGAATCGCAAATCCCAAATCTAGAGCGTGATGGACACGTATCCAGAATCTTTGACAATTGGCATTATCTAATAATGCCAATATTGCAAATTATTCGAGAGCTTTTGTCTAAGCATTCTTAAGTCTATGCTATGAGTATTCGCGGTTTGACAGTCAAGCAACGGATCGAACTTCACATCATTTCAAAGAACGGCTGCTGGATAACGAATTACAAAGGTGGAAACAGCAGACCACGAATTTTTATCAATGGTAAACATTATGTTCTTGCCCGTGCTGCTTATGAAGTTTACAAAGGCACAATTCCTGAAAAAATGTGTGTTTGTCATACTTGTGACAATGGATTGTGCATCAATCCTGACCATCTTTTCTTAGGTAGTCAACTCGATAACATAGCCGATCGACAGCAGAAAAATCGTCAAGCAAAAGGCTCTAGTAATGGTCATGCCAAGCTTACCGAGTCTCAAGTTGCACAAATTCGCGATTTATTAGCTGAACGTAAACTGACACATCGACAAATTGCTGATAAGTTTGGTGTTAATCCATCTATCATTTGTACTATCAATACAGGAAAATCCTGGACTCATGTCGATGGAATTAGAATTGGAGCTAAAATAAATCCAAGGCGAGTGAATGCAAAACTTGATGATGACAAAGTAAAGCAAATCAAAAAGTTACTTGCTGAAGGGATGAGTACAATCAAGATTGGTCAGCTATTTGGCGTTGCAACATCGACGATCGGCTCCATCAGTCGAAATCAAGCCTGGACTCATGTAAACCCAGATTGATAGTAGTGCTTCGCTGTGGGGGATTGAGTTTCTGTTGTTAATTAAAAAACGACCGAAGTATTGAATCTGAAACAAAACCTAAAACTGAAACAAATCGTGGAAAACCAAAATCAAATTACAAACCCAATCGCAATCGCAAACCCAATGGTGATTGATGGATTTGCTTTTCGACTTCCCAGCATCCCTAGCCGTTACCGGGCTAATTGTAGCAGGGACTTCGGGGTCTTTGTTACGGGAGATACCAAAGGCTTAAACATTCTTGAAGTTCAAGAAAAAGGTTTAAGTCGCGGAAAGTTTGTTGAAATGGCTATTTGTGCGATCGGCTCAAAGCTTCTGACTTTTGAACCCAACTACATCAATGAACAATTCACTGAAATCTGGGGCTTCCCAGTAGCTGGAGGAATGAAAGATCATTTCCATCCAAAATGCAGTGAATTGAGTACATTTTTGATTCATCGGCAGTCACAAGACAAATTGAAAATCTTGATAGAAAGTTTCGGTCAGCAAGCTTTCAATTCTTGGGCAGAAGAAGGAATGCCCGGTAGCTTTGATGAGTATTCTAGGAAGAAAGCTGCCGACGCTCTGTTCACAAATATCTTCCGCTTTGAATTAACTAAGCAAGAAAGTCGCGAGTATGGTGCCTACCACATAGTAAGTATCTCAACTCGTAAACCTAGCAGTGAGTTAGATGAAGTAGCTCTCAAGGCAGCACGTCAAGTTAGTGAAGCAGAACTTCAAGGGACAATTTTCTGTGAAGATCCCCGGTTGGTTGAAAATGAAGCTCAGTCTATAGCATCATTGCCTCAGCTCCAAGAATCACCACAGGCATTGCCCGAAGCACCAGCAATTAATGTGACTGCAACTGCCTCAACAAAGCAAATAAAGTCTGCTAAATGATTTTTGATAAGTGAGGAGTAAAGTTTAGCTGAAAGAGTTGGGGAGCAATCCCCAGCTTTTTTTTTAAAGCCAGAGCCAATGCCATGCGATCGATACCCGCCATCACTGCCACAACTGCCATCACTGCCACAACTGCCATCACTGCCACAACTGCCACGACCGATGACTGATGACTGATGACTGATGACTGGCGACTAATGCGATCGCCAATTCCAAATTATTAGTTCCGGCGAGCGATACCCACAATTAAATCTGTGTGTTATGCCTCAAACCAAATCCGGTGGCTGCAAGGTAGCCGCTGCCAAACTAAGAATATCTGTTGAAGAATATTTGCAAAATGTCAAATCCGGCTTGAAATGGTGTTTCTCTTGCCGAGACTGGCTTCCTTCCGACGGATTTAGCCGGGACAGAACCACGCATGACGGCAAAAACAATCGTTGCAAAACCTGTCGCCGTGCTAGCGATCGCCGGCGGTACGAACGTATTCCCCCCGAACTTCGCAAACCCAGAGGCTTTCCCCCCAAACCTGCCAGAGATGGGGACGAAAACTAGGCCCGCGCTCGTGTGAATTACGCCGTTGCCCGCAATAGATTGCCCCATGCTCGCACTTTACCATGTACTGATTGCGGTCATTTGGGTATCGATGTCGCTAAGCGACCCGCAAGCTACGACAGCACGAATATGACCACCATAAGGGCTACGACGGCGTTAATCACCTCGAAGTCCAATGCGTTTGTGTTCCCTGTCATTCCAAACGTGAACGACGACGGCAACAGGAACAGAAACAGAAACAGAAACAGGAACAGAAACAGGAACAGCAGCAAATTCTTGTTACTTGTGAAAAGTAGAGATCTGATGCGATTGATCGTTCCAATAAATCTGGCAGCAGTCCGAGAAAATATTAGGACATCATGCTTCGCTGTAAGTTGATGATTTCTAAGTTCTGTAGCTGATGTAAATCCTAATTCGGAGCAAAATTATGAACGATATTGAAAGTGATGAAAATGGCACACGTATTTTACAGTGTCACTCACGGGGCAATCAAAACTATAGTCCGTTTTTCTGTTCTGTCAGAGCTTTTGGGGTAGTAGATTCGATCGAGAATCACTACCAGTGCGCTAAATGGTTTCAAGGTTGTCCAGCACCCAGAAATTGGAGAGATGCCAGAAAATATAAGCACCAAGGATTTAGACAAGTAGCTTGGCAAATTGGTAAATACCGATTACCCGTGAAGACCGATGAATCCGGTACTAGCTTTGCGGTTGATGATTGGGGGATTCAATACTATATCGCTCTCTGGCACAGGCACTTATCCGAACATCCAGAAAAAGTAGAATTTGCCCAGCAGTTTGATGAATTTGAAGATCCGTTCAAAGGCAATTTCCCATTTTGCCAAGCTGATGTTATGCGAGTTGTTGCTTGGACAGGTGTTGATGGATTATTGCCTTATTTTGCGCTACTCAAAGAACTTATAGTACCTAAGTAGTTCCTTGAATTCCATTCAAACCTAAGTAAATACCAAGTAAATTCTCGAAAGAAATCTAAGAAAAGTGCTAAAATTTTCTTAGGTTTCTTTCACTTTTTTAGCCATTTTTCAATAATTTTAGAAACAAAAAACACTGGTAATACTTCGTTTCTGAGGTGGAGATGACTTACAGCTTAAAAGTAATAAAAGTCTGTGGATTTAATGGCAGTGAACCTTACAGCGACTACAATCGCCAACACTCTCGCCATATTCACTTAATTTATGTCCAAACTGATGACCCTATTGAACCAGCTTCATGGGCTTATCGTAGTCTCTGTCATTTAGATGAAAAACAAAAAATTTGTTTAGAAACTCAAATGTCAGACCGTGATGTGAGCGCGATTCAACAATGGTTACGAGAAAATTAGACGCATTTAACACAACAGGAAATAGAAATCATGGGTAGAACATTGATAAGCTGGGCAACAGAGGCTTGGAATCCCATCGTGGGATGCTCTAGAATCTCTCCCGGTTGCAGAAATTGCTACGCTGCTGACTTGCCACTAGACCCAAAGTTTAAGAAGTTGTGGCAGTATCAGGCAGTGAAGAAATGGGACGGGACGATCGCCTTTGTTAAAAAAGAACTATATCGACCTTTTCGATGGCGGAATCCGAGAACGGCTTTCTTATCAGTTACGGACATTGCACATGAGAATGTCAAACGCAATGAACTGAGTCAAGTCTTGGCAGTAATGGCCCTGACTCCCACCCATATTTACAAACTGCTGACCAAACGCCCTGTTGAAATGAGGCATTATTTCGAGACTTTAACAACTACTGAACTGTTCAAAGCTGCGTTGGAATTTTGGGATGAGGATTTGATTAGTAAAAGGGCATGGCGATCGATCAAAGAACTAGAAAGATATTTCGCTGAGCTTGTCCTTCCCTTACCCAATGTCTGGCTCGGAGTTAGCGTCGAAAATCAGGATTATGTCTGGAGAATTGATGAACTCCGACATATCCAGGCTGCTGGAAAATTCATCAGTTGCGAACCGTTGTTGGGTCCAGTAAATCTCTCTCCATATCTTGGCATCTGCGTTGGGTGTCAAAGCTGTGACTTCCGAGGCGGTCACAGAATTGGTCGATCGGCTGTCAATTGGGTAATTGCGGGCGGTGAATCAACTCGAAAGAAAAGCGATTCCAGGCCCTGCAACGTGGACTGGCTTCGATCAATCGTCAGCCAATGCCGACTCGCTAACATTCCGCCATTCGTCAAGCAACTCGGTTCAAACCCGGTTCAGTTGCAATGTGTTCAGGGCAATCTGTTGCAGTCTAAGGGCGATAACATAATTTTGCCTTATAAAACCAAGCATCGCAAAGGAACTGATGAAAACGAATTTCCGATCGACTTGCAAGGTTGTCAAATTTTACCTGAATACCATAGAGTTTTAGCCACCGTTTCTCGATAACTTTGAGATGAAGCATAAAGAATTTAAACAGATTCTTTATGCTTCGCTATAGGATTTTAGGTTTTTCTTAAAGGGATTTAAAAATATGGAAATTCGATTTCGCAAAAAAAGTGAACTTAATTCCGGTGCTTCAGCCACATCAGCATCAAATCCAGCATCAAATCCAGCATCAAATTCAACAGCAGAACTCAAGCAAGAACGAGAATCAATTTTTGTAAAAATGACTGCAAAACTACGCTGGGAAAGGGAGAACATTGAACCGGACTTGGGTGCACTTTATCCCTATTACAAACACTACTGCTATATCTTTCTATGTGATGAGGAGTATGTGGGACAAGGTTATGGGAATTATAGGGACGATCGCATGGAAGAATATGATAAAGTTGGCCGGTGTTTAGCTAAAATGTGGTCAAACGAAGAAGAAACAGAAGAAAGGAAAGTAAATCACTACAGTCGTGGATGTAAGTAGTGCTTCGCTGTTGGGTAGTGACTTTTTGGAACACTTATATGTCACTACCCTATCTCAAGAAAATTGACAATTCAGACTCAGAACCTTCCGCTTATTCTTTCATACATCCCTCGGCTATTCCATACGATCGACCAGCATTGAGATTAGCTAACCGATTACGTTGGGATAGACTGAATATTGTGCCAGAGTTACAAAGACTGTTTTGCTACTACAGCAATACCTGTTCTATTGCAGACAAAACCCAGGGAGCTGAGCGTCCTAACTATGCTGAAACTTATGACGAAATTGGCAAGATTTTAGCTCAGATGTGGTCGATCGACCAACTCACAGAAGTGAAACAATTGAATTATTACAGTCGCGGTCGGGATTAATGCTTCGCTATAGAGTTGCAGTTTTTAGTTAATAATTGACTATGCACACTCAGAGTTTAGAACTTTTGGGACAAAACAGCCAGCAACAATATGAAAAGCTGACGGCGAAAGTTTTGTTTGAAACGGAATATATTGAGCCATATTTAGGTTCAATATTATTCCCTTACTACCGCCACTACTGCGTTATCTCGGTACTCGGCATCAACTATTCTCATAAGCAGCTTGGGATTTTTGATAACGGTTGCTATTCTGATAGATACGAGCGCATTGCTATGCTTCTTAAAAGAATCTAGAAACTTGGTAGAAAAAGTGACTGTTACATCGCGCTTGCAGCAGTCACTTCTCTCAGTGAAAACACCAAATCAATTATAACTTAAATCAATGCAAGTATTTCTCACAGGAACCGAAAGACTTGAGAAAATGAACGCGGAAATGTGGACGCGAATTCATAATATCACAGAGCTAAAGGCTACTATCTTAATCGGTAACTATCGCGGCTTTGATCAATTAGCCTTAGTCTTTCTAAATACCTTAGAATATCACAACGTTAAAGTTTATGAAACTGGGAGCAGTCTAAGTTTTGGCTATCCAGTCATTAATGTAGGTCGATATCCACGTCAAGATATTGAAATGAGTCGATCGGCAGATTATATGTTGGCAGTTTATGACGGTCTAAGTTATGGAGTTAAAGCCAACTTGAGACGGATGCCACCAAATCGTATCCGTATTATCCGAGTTTAACCACTAAAAACAGAAACAGAAACCGGAACAATTTACTAATTTATTTCTGGTTCTGTTTCTGTGGAAATTCATGTTCAGGATTGTTAAGGAGATTCGATCGAATGAAAGTATTTTTTACGAGTCCCGAAAGTCTCAAACGAATTCCTCCAGAAGTTAGCTTGAGAATCGTCAAAGTAATGGCACTAAACGCCGAAACCTTGATAGGAAAGTTGAGCAACTTTGATGAAATTGCTTTGAGAATGTTGTTTCTCTTAGAATATCCTAGAGTTACTATTTATTAAACTGGAGACAAGGATAATATGGGGTATCCGATCGTCTTCTGTAACCCGGAGCTTGGTTACTATCCAGCACAGGATATCGCGATGAGCCGAGCTGCTGATTATATGCTGGCTGTTTACGATGGCAAAAGTCCCCGAGTTGCTGCCAACTTAAAACGGATGCCAGAAAATCGCATTCGGCTCATTACAGTTTAGAAACAATCACAGAAACAGAAACAGAAAAGAGTATTTGTTTCTGTTTCTGTAAGCAGGTGCAGATTAGACTTAATTAACAAGTAAAAAAAGAAGCGCTAGCAGCCGAAGCTTTCCAGCGCCTACAAGAATTTATCTACACCCTAACTTTGTTCCTAGAAACACGGCAATTTTTAGCAACAATGTTAGAACGCACGGCTTTTTTACCATAACACAATTATTCTGCTGTAGTCGAAGGTTTTGATATTGAGATCGAACTCATATCTAGCTAATCAAGTTATTCACACTTGTCGAATGCTTGAAAGCGACAGTTTTTAGATAAAAAAAACGCATCCCTGTTCGGAACCGGGATGCGAGTTAGGAGCAAACTTTAATGTTCTTTAGCTAGTGGATCTTCATGAGGATTGATGCCGATCGCTCTTAATCTTGCTTCCAAATTAGCTGTCTGGGATTGCTGTGAGGTCAAAGCGATCGATGATTTTAAGGGCTTGAACTGGGGAAAATCAAAGGGTTGATTTGTACTCTTCAGATTAGCGTTAAAGGGCGTAGGCTCTGTTGTAGCAAAGATTTCATCATTTGGTAACGCTTCTTGGGAAGCTGCAATTAAGGAAAAAGGTTTCATAAATCTTGGGTATAGGTGGTTTGAGTTTTGAGACATTGAACAGCTTTTTGCAATTCTACTCCGAGATAACCGATATGCTCGGTTTGGATGGCAGGGGTGGCAGCAGAGATTTCTCGAACTAACTTCAGAGCGTTGTGTCCAGAGTAGTAGCTAACGGCTTTGCCACTGCCCGGAATCTGAGTTACCAAAATCTTTTCACCATGCTCATCACTGGTGAGTTCGATTACGAAGTTACCGGCTGGATCGAAATAGTCGCGACTGTTGCAGATTCGATCGTAGTGAGCGCTGATGACCCTATCGGCTGTGTCAAAGGTGTCGTCATACAAGTGAGCCGACTGGGATAGCGTCACCAACGGACCCATTGTCAAATCGTAATTCGACCGCCGAGCGATCGCATCTCGGATGTGCTGTTGCAGCGCGCGCAACCCCATCGCATTCGCCGGCCATGCACTGAACATATCATTGCTCCGGAGCGTAGCAGTTAGTGAGAGTTCCCCGTCCACCACGCGCACCCAGATGTGATTGAGGCAGGGACTACCGCTGTGCTCATGATCTGAAGAACCGTCGGGTCGCGCAATTATATTTCCACCAGAATCCCAAAGATTAATCACTGCACTAGCAGCGTCAATTTCCTTGATTAACTTCGTGATGACCTGTTCGATTTGGTCACGCCCGAACCATGACCGCATCCGCTGACCATACGTGTACTTGATTCCCTCATGGTATGGAGGATCTTCGAGCATCTGCGGGATATAATCTTCCAGAAACGGGCGATCGATCGGCAAATAGTTGGGCTCCGGGAAAAAGAACTTCGGCGGTTCCTCTGTGACCACAGCCATCAAGTCGATCAGTTCTTGCCATTGGCCGTCATAGCCAGTTGGTCGCAACACACCTGTCGTTTTTATCCGGTGGATGATTTTTACCCAGGTTTCGGCTATCGTTTTGCCTTCTATCCGATGCCCGTAGCGCTGACCTGGGAGAACCGTCGGGAGATTTTCAACCAGTGGGAATATCGTCAGCGCAGCCCACTCCGGCTTCTGGGCAAGGTTGGCTAATTTTTTCGCCAGACTTACTGCTTCACGAATGCTTTTGACTTCGTGACATTCGATCGACTCCCGCAGCATTTGCAGATTCTCGAACGGGATTTCGATGTCAATGTACCCTACCACCTCTGAAATTATTTTCCAGCAGTAAGAATCATTCTCAGTTTGTTCTGATTTAAAACCTTTATGAAAGAAGTCCAATAAGCACTGAACTGCACCGGAGTTTTTATCCTCTTTAGTTGCATTGACAACTATTAAAAACCTAATGTGAGGATTCCAAAGTAAGTTACGCACCAAGAAGTTAAGGCCGCGTGTTGCAGAGTATAGTTGCCCAAGCGCCCCATATTCATGATCTTCCAATTTCTTTTTGATTGCACCTTTTAGTGTCCATCCTGTTACTATTACAGTTTGTCCTGTCCCGCAATAAACTTGATTTGGTTTGTACAATGGTTTATAATTTTTTACCATTTTTGTTATTTTTTTAGAAAAATCAACAGAAACTTGAATTATAATATAACATAATTAATCACAAAAACCTTAATCTTATGCTAATTAATACATCAAAGAAACTCATATTACATCATATTTTGAATCGAGATAAGACTTTGCAGAGGTGGGAGAAAATTAATAAAGAACTCTTAGCAGCTATAAGAGAAGAGATGAATTATCGAATGCCATCAAACTACATAAGTTGGCAAGTATTAAGCCAAGTAGTTGCGATCGGGTTAGCAACCTGTAGCTTGGACTATGCAAAAGTTGATATGTCAGCCTTTTACCAAAGTTATCGAATTGCGCTCTGGTTTGCTCAAAAAGCACCGATGTATCTTATGACCCAGGAAATAATTGAAGCCTTTGACCACACAGATGCTATCCGCAAGCCAGGGATAATGTGTGGTTGGCGGCCATCATTGCCCATTTTTTTACTAGCCATACCTAAAGGAGCAATATCTACGCCGGATGGAGCCTGGATCGATTACCTGACGATTAGTTGTAGCGATATCAATCATCCTGAATGGAATTCGGCTAAGTGGAAGGGTATATCAATTAAACCTTTTAAGTTAACATATCCTTTGTACTTTCAATGTACTACTGTAGATACTCATGAAACTGTGTGGACTTCAGGTACGGGGATTACTGAAGATGGAGAAACTTTAGTTTATGACGAGAGTTCTGATATTGGACGAAACACGCTTACTTCTGAAGATAGAGTTTTTATTCGCCGTCTAAGAAATCTTGTCATTAACGTTCTTTTGACCCTTGAATTCCTTCCTTCTATGGTTTCTGAGGTCGATAAAAAAGATTTAGCAGTTTCTTCTAAAGGATTTGGCGCACCTCTAAGAAAATCTAAAGCGATCGACCGATTTCCTCGTTGGCTTGGCAAAGGTTTTTCTATCAGTAAGTCAGATTCTCAATTAACTGAAGAAATTCTTGAGGTTGAAGAAACCGAAGAACAAATAGAAACTGAAAACGTAGAAACAAAGAGAACTCACTCATCACCGCTCGCTCATTGGCGTAGAGGACACTGGAGAGTTTTAGAGAGCGGTGAGGGAAAACGGTGGAAGAACGGCAAGCGAATTTGGATCAAGCCCATATATGTAAATTCCTAAATAACCGAACCCTAGAGCTATAATTGAGATAAGGGTTAGGGTTTTCTCGTATCCAATTTTCATATGCAAATAGTCAAAAGAACAGCCTACAAAGCTGAGTTGGGCTTCATTTATGATGGAGATAGTTTCAACCTGAAATTATTATCTTCAACAGGTACAGAAAGTTTGGGCATTATTTGTCGCTTGCAATGGATTGACACCCCAGAGTCGCAAAAAGCCAATCAAACTAGCTCTGATCCACTGATTCTTAAGCATTGGGAATGGGCAAAAAAAGCTAAAACCGCTTTGATGGATTTAATTCAAAACAAAGCGTTAATAGCTATCCCTTATGAAATGGATATGTACAAGAGATGGGCTTGTGACATCTATCTTGATGTTTCTAGTAGCAAAGGTTTGCCACTTTCAAACAATGTCCAACTTAAAATGGTTCAATCTGGTTTAGCTGTGTCTCTATTGCCTTATAACCGCCATATATACAGTGTGAGAGAAGCTAATCTGTTGCGGTCAATAATAAGTGCTGCGGCAACAGCTAATAGGAAAAAAATAGGACTCTGGTCAGAACCAACCATGATTCTACCTCACGAATTCAAAAAAATGACTCTCTAGTTTTAGTAGTTATGTACGTCAACATCCTCAAAACACACGAAAAATGATACAAAAAACACCACCGACTGTAAGAACATTTGCTGACCGGATTATCGAGTATATGGAGCAACAAGGTTATAAAATTTCCCGGAACAAAGGGCAAAAAAACATAATCTATGTAGAAGGGGCTGATACTAATGGAACGGAAAATGACGATCGACCCAATTACTTCAATGATCTCAGGATAATTATTGCGTTTGATGAAAAATTCCGACCAGTAATCGAAGGGATCTATCTTGCAACCACCGAGCCAGGTTTCCATTACACTGACAATCCGATGAATCCCAAGGGCGCTGCTCGGATTAAGTTCGGACAATACACTGCTTGGCAGGTTGGGTTGCATGGCTACTCTAACCCTCATGAGTCTTTAGTTCAGGTCGAAGAAGTTGCGGTTCACCGCGACTACAACCGAGATCTGAAGCGAACAGGGGATCTAGTAGAATGGGGTCTTTTTGGGATAAACCAGCACTGGGGATACAACCATCCGGTTCATGACATTTATACTGCCTCCGCAGGTTGCCTGGTTGGTCGGCTCTGGGAAGAACACGTTGAATTTATGCAGCGTGTGAAAAGCGATCGGCGCTACTCATTCAATCCCGGTTTTGTTTTTCCGACGACAATCATCGATCGGACGAAACTTCCGGCATAACTAAATCACTACTTACTGATTTAGTGCTTGGTGATTAGTAGTTAGTAATCAGCTTATATAAAGGTGCATCTATAAATGATTAGCGATTTCCTCGTATGCTTTAACCGCTAATCAATTTCTTTCTAATGACTAAATTAAAGAAACGACCATGAAAAAAACCAGAAGAAGAAGCAAGAGAAGAGCCAAATTAACTACTTTAGATATTCTAGCTACAATCTTGGGTACTATCGCTTTTGCTGCGGAAGCTCTTGCATATACTGAATATATTAGCCATAAAGATGGGTTTTTAATTAATGGATTTGCCATCTTAGGGCTAGAAATAGTTTACAACAGAGGAAGATTACCACGCAATTTTTCGTTTGCTAGCTACTCTCGGCGGGGAGATAAAACAGTTTATAATCGGGACAACTCCTCTGAGTCTTTCACTGAGTATCCTACTGATTCTACTAGAGAATTACCCCCAAGAAAAAAAGCTAATCTGTCAAAAATGCCATTAGGATCTTTACCCCCGACTGAAGATCCGGATTTAGATTCATCTTCTGAAGATCAGGGATAAGTTAAACTGGCAGTAAAAAACCTGTGATGTAACTCGCAGGTTTTTTATTATGAGTGAATTTAATTTTTATAATCTCCAAATTGACTTTTCAGTGCTTGGTAGCAGGCTTTTCCTCTTTGAAATTTCTTGCCACCTGTTCCGCAATCGAGCACATCTCTAATTGTTGCTGTCATGCTTTTATTAAGCAGTTTGATTCCCAACCACAGCGCTTTATCTGGATTATCTGGCATCAGATTAATTACTTCCCCAGAAGCTATTTTTGCTACTGATAAAAGTTCTATAACTGCTACGAGAGCTTTCGAGCGTTCCTCTTCAGATAGTAGTGAAGTAACGCTGGAAGTATTACTAATGCGTACTTCTGCTACTTCTGAAGTAACTTTTGTTACTTCACTTATCTCTAAGTTTTGAGCAGTAGAATTCACTTCTGCTTCCCCAATTGTTTTTCTTACTTCCCTATTGACTTGACCATTGACTTGACCATTAATTTCATCCAACCATTTTTGAGCTTCATTAGTAAAATATTGTTTATGGGTGTTAGTGGCACTTGATGTATCTTGCACATTTACATTCTCCATAAGCGTGAATGTAGATGTAGATGTGGATGTAGGGGTAGATGTGGATGTGGATGTGGATGTAGGAGTAATAGGAGGCTTAGTAGAATCAGTTGGAGGATTGAAAAGATTGTAGACAAATTCTGGACGAATCCAATTTGCTAAGATAGAGATTTTGTAATCTTTGATAAATTCTCCTTCCTCATCTTTGATGCCTGAAATAACACCTCGGAAAACAGGTGTCTGTTCAGAAGTGGAAAGAAATTTAAGTTGGATTACATTGCCCTGAAGCGAATCGCTAAATCCACTGCCACCACCCCAAGCAGCATTAGTATTGTTATGAGCGATAATCAGCGGAGATTCATTGGATTTTCGAGGGTCGCTGACAACCTTTCGGCTTAGTTTAGAAGCAGGTTCCTTGCTGCCTTCCTCTAAGCCATAGTTGGTTACTTCATCAAAGATTGAAGTGATAGGATTATCTTCTTCAGTCCGTATGGCGAATCGATCGTACATGGCATTTAATTGCTCGCCGATCTCTTCATAATTAAAATTTGCACCGTATCCCGGTACACCTAAATCAACTAAATATTTCCAACATTTGTTTTTGTTTTGGTGGAAGTGAGGGTCAGCAATCGATACAATGGAGTGCCCTCGTAGATAGTATCGGCACAGTGCCAAAAACGCTGCGAAATATGATTTGTAGCTGCCTTGGTCGCCATAGATTAGGATGGGTTTCTTCATCAATTGCCCAATCCATCCGCCCTCGTGTTCTTCGATTAACTTCAGAAGCACCGCTCGCGCTGCTGCCATCTGCTCTGCTCGAATTTCTTCTGCTGTCCTGGTGTCCTCCCTTGGTTCGGGTACTGAATCAGAAATAGAATCAGAAACAGAATCAGTCACAGAATCAGGTTTTGTTTCTGGGAGAGAAGCAGAATCAGTTTTTGTTTCTGAGGTGTCTGAGTTTTTTATGAGCTGTTCAAGAATTTCGGGATGGTTACGGCTCATGACCGTGACATAGTTTTGCTGAGTTTGAGCCTTGTAGACCTCAACGGAAGCGTTGGCGCGCATCTGTTCTTTGACGACAACCTCCTGAACCAAGACATCGGCAACAGCATTGTTCATCGCAGCTTCGATCGCCTGCTGTTTCTTCTTCTCTTCAAATAGCCACAGTTCATGCTGTTCGAGTTGTTCTTTCTTGTTCTGGCTGTTCCTCCAACCGAGGTATGCGAAACCTACTGCGCCAACGGTACTCGCTTGGCGAACCCCTATCCAACTATGGAAGGGGATTGGCACCAATGCCAGTGCCAGACAGGACAATGCCCCTACAAATGATCCGATCGTTACCTTGCTACTCATGGCTCTTTACCCTTTACCCAAAAACCAATACCCAAAAGCCCAATACCCAATACCCAAAATCTGTGGCCCGAAACTTTCCCGAAACTTTTGCCCAGGTCAGCGCGTGTAGGACGGCTCCAGTTCCATTGCCGGCAGCAATGGCAATAGCAAAAACAAATCCCAATGTCAAACCAAGACACCACGGGCGAAAATTTGTCCTAGTTCGAGATTGGGATAAGGTTGTGGAAATTGTGTGAGCGTAAGCTAGTCACTGCCAGCGCCAATAATCCACATGGCGAAAATCACACTCACGACGATTGCCAAGCCATGCTGCCAAGTCAGCAGATGATACAAGTCCCAGAAACAGAGAATGCCTCCGAAAAATAGTGCTGCACCGCCCGTCCGCCACAACCCGACATAAGTGCGATCGGCTGGCGATATGAGGAATAAAGTGATAGACCCGGCGATAATGGCGATGATGCCCAAAAATATATGTGAGCTTGAGAGCCGAGACAAATTGACGATTCCTACACCGATCGCGAAGTTCACTATCAAAAAGTGCCAATTGTTGATAGTTTTCAAGCGTTGGAGCTGCGGTGAAGGTTTGTAGACGATCGGCTCTACCTGTGGAATTTGCTGTGGAACTTGCTGTGGTTGTGCCCCCGGTCTTTGCCCGACGGGATTCGGGACGGGAACGGGAGAGGAAAAATTAAATGAAGGAAACATGATTTTTGCAATGCTCACATTTATTGGATGGTTGACCATAAAAGACACAACAGTGTGGGCAAAACTCAATATGTTCAATAGCTGAAGCTTCAGCAACAACTAAATATCCACCACTACTAACAATTGTTATGCCTAGTTTTCGGTCTTTTACCAGACTTATTTTTTGGTTTTTTCTTATGATATCGACAAATCCTGTGTTTGTTGCATGGTAAGTAGGGTGTTTCAAGCTAATTGAACTAACAACTCTGAAAACTTCGCCTTTAGAAATTTTCACGCTTTACCTCCGAAGAAATTACCAACTCGGGTGAACCCGCGATTAATTCGAGATGCGACTCCTTTGATTTGACCTGCCATATCGCCTGACCAATTAACCGCTACGTTAATTGAATCCTTTGTCTTTCCTGCTGCCGTTGTTGCTGCTGCTATGCTGGCTCGTCCTTTGGCTGCTAATCCAGCGCCTGAAGAAATTGGAGGGGAAACAAATTGAGATTGATTGGATTGACTAATTTGAACTTGAGAAGAAGAGGGAGGGTTAAGAGCTGGGTGACTTAGCCCATGAAAGCCGTATTTTAAGCCGTATTCAGCTTCCTTATAGCTTTTATCTTCGTCTTCTTTCCATTGTCGTAATTGCTCAGCAAATTCGGGATTTCCTTGCAACCTTGCAAGAGCTGCATCTACTTCGGCAACTTTCTTAGCGATTGCTGCAATTACTTTGTTATCCCAGAGAAGCTTTTCTTGTTCAACTTCTCCATCAAACTGTTCCTGTTGCTTGGTAAGTCGGTAATTCTGTACATCTACTGTCGCTCCATATTTAGCCCTGGCAACAGCGACATTTATCTCAGCTTCCTTAATTTTTTCAGCACCTTTGTAGCCTTCCTCCATCAACCAACCTTGAAATTGGCGGAAAGAGATTTGCGCGTCAATAAGGAGCTGAAATCTCTCTTTGATTTCTTTGATGTGATCCAGAAACCATTTTCCTTGGATGGCACGTTCACCGATCGCTGCCCAGTCCTGAGAGGTCAATTCGCTAAAATTAGCCGTGGAGATATTATATATTTCCCACAGCATTGTTTCGCCTTCTTGATCAAGAGTTCCATCTACCAAAGTTGTGAGGAGTTTTGTCAACACATCAGTGTTTTCTATTGTTGCCTGCATTCTTTTTTCCCTCCATTTTGTTAATATAAAATTGTTTCATCAGAAGAATCAAATCAATCCACTCCGCCTCATCAGACTTCATCTTCATAGCCCATAAAATCATCAATCCACTTTTGGGCTGTTTGGAGAGAAGAAGCTGAATCATAGGTAAGACCTTGTTCAAGCATCCGATACATCCCGTCGTACACGTACCAATTCCATTTCTCACTCCACTGTTCATCTCCATCAATGTGACAGCATATTAGACGGATAATCAACCCAGAATGCTCATATTCGTCCGTTACTGGTGGATTTATTACCCAGTCGTTGATTGCTCCTCTAATTTTTAAGTAGATTAACAATTGTTTTGTGAATGAGAGGACGATCGAATCGGGCAATAGATTCAGTATTTTTTTAAGGTTCCTACGCATTTGGTTCCTATCCCAAATAAGTTTTGATTTCAACCGTTTCCCCCGGTTCAGGTCTGGGGAGCTGACGCTCGACTTCTTTCATGGCCCGAATCGCGCAGACTTCGGTATCGCCATAAACTGTAAAAACTTGGGTTCCCCGACGACGGCTGCTGCTAACGTAAACTTTTCGGGAATGTGTATTTTGAGGTTTCCCCCCGAATAACCAATCAAGCATCTACCTCTTTCTCCTGTTCTTCATAAACTTCAATATCAACATCGCCCTCTTCTTCTTGCAAACTGATGAAGAAATCGCTTGAGGCAATAATTTGGGTTCTGGGGTCAGAGACTCTGTGTACTGTGAGGATGCTGCCGGGCTGATTTACTTTGATAATTTGATAAACAAACCCTTGGGCGATCGCTTGTTCAGCAGTTTTTGCCATGTAGCGGGGACAGACAAAATCTCCTAATTCTAAAGGTTTAGAATCATAAGATTGTGGATATTTAGACTCTGGTGGTTGAATCATAGCGAAAATTGCTCTTACACAGAACTCGACCTTCAAGAAATTCAATTGCCCAATTTTTAGCTATGGCGGTAGCATCATTTCCCGTGTCTGCCACACCAGCGTTTAACATTCCTTGCCCAAAGCCATCGTAAATAGCCCAATCCCAATATTCGAGGTTTTTTCCTAGAAACGTCGAAACAGGTCGTTTAAACATTACAAGCTACCATTTTTTAGACAAGTAATTTGATGTTTTAGCAAAGAAATTTCTTGTTCATCAAGACGTTTCATGCGAGGAGTAAGCTTTTGAATTTCCATCTTAGCGTTGAAACGAGTTTCAAAATCACTTGATTGAACTTCATTAGCTTCAAGTGATGAAATTCTCTCATTATGACTTTTCAGTTCTGCCCGAATTTCTTCGAGTGACATATCGACGGGTTTTTTGAGTTCTTTGAATTTTTGTTGCTTTTATCAACAGATTTAGGTTTAGATTCAATGTGAGCTTGAGCTTGAGCTTGAGATTTTTGAATTTTGAGTAAATCAAGTTGCTGTTTAGCTAAAGCCTCATTTCTGTTAGCTAATCTCAAGATTTTTTGATTAATTTTGAGGCAAGTAGATAGGTCTTTTTCAGCTTCTGCCTGAGACTTGTACTTGTCTTTTTTAACAGCATTTATTTGACGTTCAACAACGATTTCATCATAAGTCATCTCACTCGGTTTTTTTACCATTGTTGTTGCTATTGTTGTTGCTGTTGATCGAGGGTGCAATGTTATAAATTTTGGTATTGTTTTGGCTGCCGTAAATGATGTTAGGACGCGCTTCTTTCACAGCGTGGTAATACCCAGTGTGATAGCACAAACCCCCGAAACCTACCAAAAGTGCTGGAATAGCTCCACAAACTAAAGAGCCTAATAACCTAGAACCTTGACCTGAATGCTCGGTTGTATCAGTGGAATCAGTAGAATCAGTAGAATCAGCGGAATCAATAAAAAATTGGTCATTCATGAGAATTTACCTGTAGTTGTAGCTGGGAGTTCAGCTCAATCAAACAAATTAGCTGTGGGGTCAGGAAAGGTGCATTCGTAGTCTTGTTGATCAGTTTCCAGTCTATAGCAGGTTTCGGGATAGGGACATTCCCTACCTCCGACACAGTTAGGAGGTAACTCTCTTTCTTCGGGTTTGCAAAGTTGCAGATTATCGTCAACAGGTTCAACAAATAGTGTCTGATCGCTTGTACATAGATCCAGGTCTATTACTCGGCACAGTTGCAAACACGTTTTGTTAGCGCTGTATACGTAAACTTTTTGATTTGGATGCCAGTTGTAGAGGTCACGAGATGTGATAGAAACTAGCATTTAGCACATCCCCGTCATGAACACCGAACATGAACTCACAGGATAAGGATTAGCGGGGGGTGTGAACATTGACATTAACCATTTGATCATTTCTTTTTTCTCTTTTTCTGAAGGGGTTGATGAATTTGTAGAGTTTGAGTTCTCAGATTTAGATTCTGACTGAGATTCAGAACAGGAACAAGAACGGGAAGGATAATGCAAGCTCGCATAAACATACAAGGCAGTGAACAGTTTTTCTCTGTGAGCTGCGCGAGCTTGCTCTTCCAGAACTAGCCGATCGCTATAAGCTTCAGCTAGTTCTAGACAGGCTTCAATTAGCCCCAGGCTCCGATCCTTTTCTGTGGGCTCGTTTTTTTTCCTGGTAAGCTACCATCGCGCAAGTCTAGGGGAGCATTCTTGACGGACGCTACTACTTGCCCAAAATTTGAGCGAGTGTTTGCTGATCGCTCTGTCAGCTCACTGACCACATTGGTACCTAAAGAGATGAAAAACGCATCAACTACCGAGGCAGCAGCAGCTTTACCCACATCAGTCATTGCCAAAGCTGCTTCTTGGGTTGCTCCTCTGACTGCCACAACTAGCTCCGATGTTTCTTCTTCGCCATCGCGATGTTCGCTATGGTCGATCGCATTTTCGTCAATCATGTCGTTCTGAGCTTCGGCTTCCGTGCCTGTGCGACTCTCGGCAATCGTTAGCAAAGCTTCCTGCGGGGACATCATCTTCTCGCGAATCAGTTCATAATATTTCCGAACTTCTCCAGCATCTGCCTCGGTCATATTAGTTTGCTGCCAATCCTTCTGTCCCAACGCTTTGCGGACATTGGTGATCTCTTTAACAGCACCCAAACCTAGTTGCCATTTCAGATCATTGCGCGAAGTATTCATCTGTTTCTAGTCCTTTTTCTTTGAGGTAAGTACGGGTTCTTTCTAGGTTTCGATTGCATTCATTCAGAAAGATCTCTTGTATGCGAACAAGACACCATTTTGTGAAATCTGAAAAGTGGCGGGTATAGATCGCCCGCTCTGCTTCTGGGCATTCCTCCAGCAGTGCCAGCCGTCTCTTGAACGAGCCTTCTGACATTGGTGGTGCTTTCTTGCGCTTGTCTTTGCCTACCTGTCCCAGCAGTTCTCTGAGTTGTTTACGAGTCCAGAAATTTCGCCTTCCGTTAGGCTGCTCACACTGTACTGAGACAGGGTTACGGCATTTTTGGGTGTATCTCACGATCTAATTGACGATCTACTTCCGGTTGTTAATTTCTTGCACTTTATTTGGATCGCGGTACTGGCAAAAAAAAACTATCGATCGTCTCGGGAGCTTCCAGGCTCGGGGGCTTTACCTTGCGGATAAGCTTTCGTTGCATCCCAGTAGCCGTAAGCTCGTGCATTTTTCATGACATTCTTAGCTGCCTCTTCAGCAGTTCTGCCAAGAACTGTTGCGATCGAAGGTCCGTTACACGAACGTTCGATCACAATCTGATGTTTTTGGGGATGCGGCTTTATGTGCTGTTGTAACAGCACTTGGTGTAGTAACATAATCCTGTCTCCTCGTGCCGTGTGCCGGCATTGGGTGGAAAGTCTGGAAAGTCTGTTGACGCAGATTTTCCAGGCGTCTTGCAAACATAACATCGTTTTAATGTTATGTCAACACGCCCTAAGAAATTTATGAATTTTCTAAGTTTTCCATTATCCTGAGAGAACACAGCGCAAGGATTTTATGGATTTTCTTAAGTTTTATGGGCAAAAGTAACGACCGACGCGATCGTTTCACAGTGACTTTTGATATTGGGGGACTGCGTGATCGCCTTCTAGCTCAGGCTCGTGAACCGAATCAGTCCCTTGCTTCGATCGTCCGCATGGCCGTGCTTGACTGGGTTGAGCAACAAGAAATTGCTCAACCTGATATATCAGAAATTTCTCAAGATTCTGAAAATTCTTAAGATTCGCAGGTGGTTTAATGATATCTCAGCAATTTTATGTAATTGAGAAGCTATACACAGTAAGCATTACAGGGAAATACAGACAACTTTGAGCTTAGTAGGGGTCAAAAGTTAAAATTCTTAACATTCGTGTAAAAATCATGAAATTCTTCCACTTGTTAAGAAATTCATAATTCTGGCGTAGAGGTTAAGAGTGAAAATGAGGATATGACCCATTTGTCGTACCACCTGCAAACATAAGAGGAATTTTACGATCAATGGCTTCTGGCTCTTTGAAAGTCAAGGTTTTTAGGAATCGGCTGCGGTTAGCGTGGTCATGACAAGACAAACGGTTTTGCTTATACATGGGTCTATCTGACACCACCGCCAATCGTAAACTTGCTGAAATCAAAGCACTGACGATCGAACTCGACATGGCTAGTGGCAATTTTGACCCCTCTCTGACCAAATACAAACCTCAGAAACAAGAATCACTTTCTGTTTCTGACTTATTCCAGCGTTTTGTCGAGTACAAGCACCGGAAAATTGAGCTTTCTACTTTTGCCAAATATCTTGGGTTACAAAAACACGTTTCTCTGTTTTTCAGTAACAAAATGTGTGTTTCTGTTTCTGAAAGGGTTTGTGAGAAATTTAGAGACTGGCTACGAGAGATACAAAAACTTGAACCCGGGACTATCCGAAAGCGGATAGTGATGATGAAGGCTTCTTGGGAATAAGTAAGGAAAAGAATGAAATTAAGGTTTCAGTTCCACCTAAGCAGCCCCGAGAACCTTTCACTTTGAAAGAAATTCAGGCGATTGTTGAAAAATTTGGTTCTGACCCAGAACTGCAACATTTCTTAGATTACCTGAAAGTTAAGTTTTGTACAGGACTCCCTACTGGTGAAGTAGCAGCCTGGCGCCGGCGACACTGTTCGAGTGAGTGCGATCGAATTTGGATTGGAGAAACTTTAACGGGTTCTGGCGAAAATCGAAAGCCCAAAGCTGCCAAGCGCAATAAAAACCGCACGGTGCCGCTAACTCTCCAATTACAAAAACTACTGCTCAACCGCCGACCTGAAGCTTGGCAAACCGAGCAGAAAGATGATCCGATTTTTTCTAGTGTTGAGGGATGTACGATCAACTGCAAAAATTTCTGCAATCGTTACTGGAAACCTGCACTCGCTGATTTGGGGATTGATTATCGAAAACCCTATATCACCCAACACTCTCTCATTTCCCATGCTTTAGAATCTGGTATGAACTCAGTTGGAATTGCAGCTCTTACCGGGCATGGTGTCCGTACTTTATATGAAAGATACGCAGGAATTGTTAATCCGCCACAACTTCCTGAGCTTCTTCCTCTTTTTTCCTCTTGTGATGACTCTTGAGGCTAAATTTTAAGCACTAAGTCACTGTTTTTGGTGCTGTAATCTATGAAAAATATTCTACAAATGCCAACCCTGTTTTCTAGCATTTGTATACCCTGCATATTAGAAAAAGCTTTCTGAAAGGTAACTACCCTGCTTATTAGAAACAAGTCTAAGCTTGTTCTAGTTGATTACCAATTAGATGTCGGATAACGTTGTCTTTTATCATATTTTGGCGGGCCATTTGAATTAGAAGTATTTGTGCTTCTTCAGCAGAAAGTGATTGAGTCTCATCAGCATACACTTTGAGCTTAAATTGCTGCTCAATTGTGAGTTCAGTTAAAGACTGTAACTGAACTCCATCTTCCTCTTTTTCAGTGGTCATAGTCTTGTCTGTTTCTGTATCTTAGATGTTATTTCTGAGCGATATTAAGTGATTAATTCGATTGCGAATTACCTCATCTTGGTTTTCCAGCCACATAGCGATAACGTCCACATCATATTTAGTCCCCGGCGCATCCCATCCATACATCTGAGCAACAAGGCTTTGTAGTTGGTCAGGATAGTATTCAGGCCACCAAATCAAAGCAATATTTTGCAGTTTTTCTGCATCTAGACTACTAATCTGGTTTGGTGTTGGCACAGAATTTGATGTCGGTTCCACCGATGCTGATGGTTCCAGCGGGGTCGATGCTGCTTCCGGTGTAATCGGTTCTGGTGTAATGGATTCCGGCGCAAGCGGTTCCGCTGCAATCGGTTCCGATGCAATCAGTTCCGGTGTAGCCGATTCTGGTGCGATCGGTTCCGGTGCGATCAGTTCCGGTGTGGCCGATTCGGGTGTGACCGATGTCGGTTCCGCCGGGGCTGATATTAATTCTGGTATGACCGATGTTGGTTCCGCTGTGATCGATGTCGGTTCTGCCGTGGTTTCAGATTCAGATTCAGATTCAGATTCAGATTCAGGAGCTTCGAGTAATGCAATGAAGGCGGCTTTTTCAGCTTCGGTAAGGCTTGCCCAAACCTTTTTGCGATCGGCAGCACCGTCACTGCAAACTTCGGTCAAAACACCCTGAATATTTCTGGCTAATTTAGGGTCGCCCTCTCGAAGCACCGTCCGAATATATTCGAGCAACTCTTTTTCGCATTCCTGTTGAACTCGCAGATCAACCTCTGTTTTTGAATGATCAACCTCATTTTCAAAAGGTCGATCATTTTCAAACCCTTGCTGTGCTTGATATTGATCGACCTGATCAACCTGATCATCCTTTACACCCAAACTATCAAAATCTTCTGCTGCCATCGCCTCATTTCTCAACTCAGCGCTCGGCTCGGAGGTTGGCTCAGCGCTCGGCTCGGAGGTTGGCTCAGCGCTCGGCTCGGAGGTTGGCTCGGAGGTTGGCTCGGAGGTTGGCTCGGAGGTTGGATAAACAGTCTGCTCAGGAATTAGTAAAGTTTGAGAAACAGGATGATCGAGTTGATCAGGTCGATCGAAGTCAGACACAGCAAGAAGATCAACCTCGTGATCAACCTCCATTTTTAAGGGGGTTTTCAAATTTTGAGGTTGATCAGTGACTTCATCTGTTTCGATTTTTGCCCAGACTCGAACACGTTTGGAGCCGATAATTCGGAATTCTCGTTCCCACCCCATTTTTTTGAGAATCGCCGAGCAGCGCATCTGGTGCGATCGCTCTTGGCGGCTCAAATCAACTTGAAGATGATTGAGAAGGTCGCTCAACCGAACATAGTCCCGGTGCTCGATGTAATTCAAGATGACATCTTCCCAGGGGTCGGACGTTTGAAAGTCCTCAGTTAAGAGTTCGGCTTTTTCTTCATCATTTCCAAAATCCAGATAGGGTTCTTCACCAGAGCGATAAGCCAACATTGCAGCAGCCCAAATTTTGTCTCGTTCTTGCCTGAGTAATTTGGTATCAATTTTTTGTTTAACCGGAATTACCCAAAATCGGCGGTTGCCAGTTTCGTCGGCGAGAAATTCTTGTTTGTTCGTGGTTGCCACGATAATGGAAGGTCGATCGAAATCTTCGGTATCTCGACAATACGGCGGTCGGATTGCATCTGTCCCAGAAGAGAGGAAACCTTTGGTTGCGCTGACATCCCGACGTTTGAAAATTGACTCTAGCTCCGCCCATTCAATTAACCAAGCTCGGTGAAGTTTTAGACGTTCATCTTTATCGGAGACTGTACCTAAAGAATCGTCGAAATATTGCTTGCCTGCCAAGATTTTGAAAAATGTGGATTTTCGGAAACCTTGAGGCCCTTGCAAAATTAAAACTGTATCCATTTTACAACCTGGTTCAAAGGCACGTTTTACCGCACCAATTAAAGTTTTTCGGATGAACTTTGTATAAAGTTCACCTTCAATACCAAAATATCTTTGAACTAAAGTATCTAAAATTGAAGTATCTGAAGCCACGGGTAGAGAATTTAGATACTCTTGAATAGGTGAATATTGATTTTCCACTGCTATTTCTGTGAGAATGTCTTGGACATCTTCCCTACTGGATCTGACTAATACTCCGTGTCTAATTGCGAGTTGAAGACGGACTCGATCGAGAGATACAGGTTTCCCATCTATTTCTATTCGTTTGCTGAGTGTGTTTAGCCTGATCCGCTTTCCAAAATGTCTGTTCAATTTTTTGTAATCCTGAATCATTTTGTCATCAGAATTAAAAATGTTAAAATCTGATGACTTTTGAGTTTCTAGCTCAGCAACAGAATTAGCAACAGGTGAGAAATCTAAATCAAAGGGTCGTTGACCTTTTAAAAAGCGCCAGTATACGCCTTTGATGCAGCTTTCTACTCCATCAGGAATATAGTGTTTGATAGAGGATATGGGGTTGGATTTAACAGCCGAATCCCAGACCTGCTGCCATTCATCCTCATCCCATCCGCCACCGGGTGAACAACGACGACAAGCATCCAGAAACAATGTATAAGCATCGTCCTCTGTAAGTTGTCCCAGGCGGTGAAATTCAGCCTGAACTCCAAGTAAATCTCTGGCGAGCATTGCCATTGATGTATTTCTTTGACTTTGCACTCCACTCAAATAAACCTTAGCCTTTCCCAAAGCGCAATCCAAGGGTATAGCCATCGGCACCGGAACCTTAAGATCTTTGAATTTTATCTTTTTGGTTCCTGGCGCGGGGAGAGTTTCTGGCGGTTTTATAAGTGTTGCTGTTGAAGTGCCAGCACTTTCTGTACCGTTGGTAGTATTTTCAGCCATTGTCTGCCTTGGCAATAAATCGAGTAAATTTTGCTCATTTTGCTCCTTTTCCTCCTTTCTTCTTTGCTCAAGTTCCCTGAATAATCTAATAAGATGTTCCCGCAAATCATTGTAATTGTATCGAATACCTGATTCACTTACAATTTCTGATTTGACTGGTTCACGACCGGGTTTGACGTGCCAACCCCCTGCTAGGCGAAACACCCTACTGGGATTTTTATTACTTTCATCAGCTTCCATTATATCGATGAGAAGCACTTGCAGTTCGCGCCACTGCTCCGGTTCGATCGGCTCCTCGAACAACCAATACGGTTGCATGGACTTGTCACCGCTAAATATCGTGAAGGTAGGCTCTACAAAGTTTACAGCGTTCCATTTCTCAAATTGTTCACCCAGCGGTATATCATCCCATTCACAAAAAATAGCGCAACAATGAGCTATATCAGTATCAGTGTGACCAGTGCCGCCAGCACCATTAACGACTACATAGACACCACGCTCATCTGTTTGATATTGTTCAATTTGTTGCCAGTTAAGGTCAGAGAGTTTGCGCCCTTTATCCTTTTTCTTACGATCATCTGTAGAATGATAAAAAAATCTCAAGTAGGCTTGACCTGATTTATATCCCAGGTAATTGAGATGTTTTTCTGCTAATTCACGATCAATCACGATTTTATTACTCACGTCTTTGCTACTCCTGATTTTATTTCTGAGGTATTAACTCTTGATTGATTCAAGGAGTTAATAAGTGTCTGCAACTTATTCCGTAGACGGTCAATTTCTTTATTCAAAAGGTTTCGTTCTACCTCCATATCTATAATTTTTTGTTGGAGACAAGTGATTTTTCTGCGATCGGCTGTTTCCTTCTTCTGTTGTGCAGTTTTTGGTAGCGTTTCTTTAGGCTCAGCAACTGGTTCATTAACTTGAGTAGTTGTTTTAGCAAGTTGATCGGCTTGACATTCCCAACAGAAACCGTCCGTTAGCTTGGCAAAACGACGTTTACCATCTTTGTGGTAATTGTTACGGCACCATCCGTTTATTGTCATCAGAAGAACCTCTGAATTTTAAATTTCAGTATTTTCTTGAGATTGAGAAAAGTAAAGATTCAGAGCATCTTCGACTATTGCGCCCACACTAATTCTTTTATTGGCTGCTAAAATACGAACTCTGTGATCAAGCTTTTCAGAAAGTGATATGGTGCGTTTAGTTTTCTTCACTTTTTCAAGACATTTAATAGATGCAACAGAACTAAGCTTTTCAACCAAAACAGTTGAATTTGTAAAATTTGTCATCGTACAAATGGGTGAAATGAGGGATTAGATTAATATTCTTACGGCTGAAAAGTCTGTGGCAGTGTGCTAGAGTTACCATACCCCGCAGCAAATGCGGCAGAATGAAAGTTGTGAAGGAGTGCAACTTTGCATTTCCATCAGCACATAAGTTTGTGGCTAGGTTTCAGCAATGCGTGACTTAGTAACTGTTTAATGTCGGTAACAGACAAGGGCCGTATAGCGTTTCAGGGCATTGCCAGAACAGGTAAACGGAGGTTCCTAACGACTTAATTGCTTAAGCAGTAAAGCTTGTAGAGCTTGAGGTTGCTTATATAACCTGTTCCGGTGCTAGACCTCAGTAAGTGCTAGTACAAAATGCTTGGCTTACCAGACGTATTTACCACTATACCGTAATTTACCACCTAAATTTACCAAATGGAAACACGTAAGAGACAGGGATCGAGTTTATTGGATGCTACTCATCCTGAACATCCTGACCATCATCGATCGGACACCCAAAATTCACAACATACTCTTCCGAAGTATTCACTCACCGCTACCAGTTCCCAAAACAGTTGTGAAAACGATAGCCAGAGCCAATCACAGAGATACCGAATGGATCAAGCCACTAGGGAAAAATTTGCTGACATAATTTGTGAAATGCGAGCAAACAGGTCATACCGGGCTTTTGCCCGGTTGCTTGGCGTCACTCACCCAACCATCAAAGCTTGGGAGAACTTGGAAGGGATACCAGATCAAGAAAATTTAGAACGTATAGCTTCTTTTCGAGGTGAAACTCTTGAAGAATTTAAGCAAATCCTGGGCGGAGCCCGCCAACCCAGCCGATTACAAAAACTTGTACAACAAGTTCGTGTGATAGATAAGGAAGAACTTTCTGTTATTTTGCACGTTATTGCTGAGCGAATGTCTTCTTGAAACTTTTTCAGTAAAATTTTAATAAATGTATTTACCACTAATGGTAAACGATGTTATATTGGTAAGTAGCTTTCCAAAACTATTTACCAATATTCACAATGGGCAAAAAATTACCGACAACGTTTAAAAGCCTTGACCTGTCAGGGTTTGACTTAGAAAACGAAAAGCAGAAGTACATAGGATACACGGGAATTAGTCGAGAAATGCTCGATATTGCCTGTGCTGTGCTTCAGAAAAATAATGTAGGAGTGGTAGTGCGTTCGGTCAACGCAGCTCTGAAAGAAATCTACGGAGTCGGCGGGAGTACCGACGTAATATGCAAACTGCTGAAAGAATGGCGGTCAGACAATCTGTCTTTCTTGAAAGAAGGGAAGTCGGAGAAAGACTTGGCAACCGTGCTAATGGAAGCAGCAGACGACGGTTTATTAGAGGATTCAGAAATTCCTGAAGATTTTCTGGCGGTTGCTAGGCAAATGGCGCTTGCCACCTATCGCCTCGCTTTCCAAAAAGCGGATAGTAGTGTATCCGGCGATCGCATGAAACAGTTAGCTCAGCAAAATGAAATCCTTCAGCAACAACTCCAAGCGTTTCCCAAACTGGAAATGGAGCTGGAGTTTTACCAAGCTCAGTACAATCGCCAGTGCAATGAACTCAAAGAAGCTTACATCAATCTCAACAAGCAAAAATTGACAGATTCTGAAGAATTTCGTCAACAGTTGGACTCGTTACAAGCCGATCGCAACGAATTACAAGCAAAATTGACAGTTGCTGAAAGAAGATTGGCAGAAATTGCAGAATTTGAAGCAGCAGCACGCGATCGTATTTCTGAAATTTCTAAACTCAATGGTCAAATTGAAGCACGGGAACGGGAAGTTTCCACTCTTCATGTTCAGATTCAAAACTTGCAATCAGAAATGGGTCAGAAACAAGTTCTTGAGTCTCAACTCGAACAACTTCGAGGACAGCTTAAAGAAGCTTCCACAACAATTACTAATCTGCAAACTCAACAGAAAGTTAGTGGCGCTTTACAAGTCGATCGACCTTTTGATTCAGACGATGAATTGGTTACTGATGCTCAGCTCATGGTGGAAAATGAAACCCTCCATGCTGATTTGTCAGACGCTCTTAAAGAAATTGAAGATTTGAAAGCGGCACTTGCTAAAACTCAAGCTCAACTTTCTGAAAATAAGAGAGATTCTATAGATTCTTCTACAGATTCTCCTACAGATTCTTCTAGTGATGTGTGTGAAAGTCTCTTAGACCAGCTTCCTGAAACTTGGGCTGATGACCCTCTCGATTCACCTTCTCATCCGGTTCAACAACAGTTTCCTGAACCTGTTTCTGAACCTATTGCTGCACCTGTTCCTGAGTCTGTTTCTGAAACTCACTCTCCTCCGGTTCAATCTACTAAACCCAAAAAGCAAAAATTTGCTTTAGCCAAATAATCTGCTGTGACCTAAATACTAGACACCAGAAACGCTACAAATGTTAGAAATGTTAGAAATGTTAAAAACATTAGAAACCTTCAAAAACAAAAACTCAGTAACATTTTGGCGTTTCTGTTACTGAGTCGAGAGGGAGAATGGATATTGTTAGAGGTCTAATCATCTTGGGTGGGTAGCCCAAGACTGTAGCAATTTTGGTGACTCAAAAGCTCGTAGTTTACGGGCCGCGTAGCGACATCGTTTACTAGCTAAGCAAGCTATTGGGTAGAGAGTAATTGGTAATTGGCAATTGGTGATAATTGGACTAAAAACATGATAGATCAAAAAAAAGAAATTCAGCTAATGTTATTGGCAAGATTTCCTTTGCTGTGGGTAGTGAGCCCGGAAGAAGAACCAGCCGAAGAAATTTTGTGCGAAGTAATTAAAGGCATAGAGGGACAAATATACTTCTGGGATTTCGCCAGGGGGTGGAATGATTCAGGTGTAGGCAAAGGAAATCCGATGCAAGCTTTGGAGCGCATCAGCAAAGCGCCGGCAATGGAACAGGTAACAGTGTTTGTCATGAAGGATTTGGGAACGCTCATTGCCCCCGGTGCCAACGGACAGATAGCAATAAACCAATTAGCGATCGTCCGCGAACTGAAAAATCTGGCATGGCAAATTGCCCGTGACCGTCGCTGCCTCGTCATCCTCTCCGACCAACTCCGAATTCCTCAAGAACTGTCTCAAGAAACGACGGTGGTGGATATCTCCTTACCAGGCATCGAGGAGATATCGAACTTGCTCACTCGATTGGTGGCAGCCGCCGATCTCAAACTAAATGCCGAGCAACGGCAGCAATTTATCAAAGCTTGCCAGGGGCTGACCCGGTGCCGGATATCTCGTGTCCTCGCCAAATGCCTGGTACGTGGTAAACGAGCAAAAGTTGATAGTGCTGCACTCCCTATGATCATCGAGGAGAAACGCCAAACCATCCGCGAGACGGGCATCCTCGAATTTATCCCGCTTGAATCAGGTCTGGAAGTAGTCGGCGGACTCGAAATTCTCAAACAATGGGTCAAATCTCGATCGCGCTCCTTCACTGACCAAGCTCGTGAATATGGTTTGCCAAACCCCAAAGGTGTCTTACTCGCCGGCATTCAAGGGACTGGTAAATCGCTACTTGCCAAGACGATTGCCACTGAATGGAAACTCCCCTTGCTGCGCCTCGATGTCGGTCGCGTGTTCGGCAGCATGGTCGGTGAAAGTGAGAACCGCATCCGACAGGTAATTAAGCTCGTCGAGGCGATCGCACCATGTATATTATTCTTAGACGAAATAGATAAAGCGTTCGCCAACATCACGTCTGGCATGGATGGAGACTCTGGAACTTCCCAGCGAGTGTTTGGTGCGCTCCTGACATGGATGCAAGAAAAGACCGCGCCAGTGTTTGTAGTGATGACCGCGAACAGAGCGGAAGTCTTACCCGCCGAGCTAATTCGTAAGGGGCGGATTGATGAAATTTTCTGGGTTGACCTGCCGAACCTCACAGAGCGGGAGGCAATTTTTCAAGTTCACCTCACCCGCGTCCGGCCCGATCGAGTCAAGCAAGGCGATTTCGATTTGAAGCTACTGGCAGAGCAATCGAAAAGTTTTTCAGGTGCGGAGATTGAGCAAGTGGTTTACGACGCGATGGTTGCAGGTTTTACCAACGGTGAAGAATTCAGCCAAAAAGATTTACTCGTTTCGATCGCCGGCTGCGTCCCTTTGGCACAAATAGCCGAGGCGCAAATTGATGATTTGAAAACTTGGGCCATTCGCTCGGGTGCTAAATCCGCCAGCATTGCCGATCGCACCGCAACCCCTTCCAGTTCATATCAGCTTTCCCCTCTTGAGGTTGACGAAAATTAATCGTTATCAAAAGCGAAGCGTCGCCCTGAGCGTAGCCGAAGGGTACAAATGCTTCGCTTTTTGCTTCTGATTTAGGAATTGCTCACATAAATTGAGGCAGAATATGGAACCACATTTTGTTCACCCTTTGTCAACCTTGGAAACCATTGATACCGATGAAGGTAAAAAAGAAGTAATGAATAGTTGGGCATTTGCCTCAATGATTTGGACAAGCGCCGTGGCTGGCAACACAAATGCTTTAGCAATAGCCAACGAACTATTTACTAATAAAGATGAAATTCCCACTTTTTTAGAAGCTTCTCAAGCTGGAAACCAAGCAGCAATAGCTGGTGCGATCGGAATTATGGCATTTGCCATTGAGGACAAACTAGCAGAAACATTTGAAAAACAGCAAGAAAATTGAAATAGATAGTGACGTAATGCTTCGCTGTAAGGAAATGATGTTTTTAATTGTGGGAATTAGATTATGGCAATGATGAATCCTGAAACACTCTTGCATAATTTGCAACATTTCTGTGGCTCTGAACAATATTACAAGCATTGGCTTGGGATTCGCTACACCGATGGAGTCAAATACTTGGCTGACAATGCTGAGGCTTATTGGCTAATTGATGCGATCGCCTCTCATCAGCCAAAAGCTTTAAGAAATCAAAGGCTGAGGGAATTTCAGGTTTGGTTTCTTCATGTAGGAGATACTCATGAATTTATCAAGCCCAAAGCAGGCAATGCAGCGGTGTTGACTTGTTGGGAAGATTCCCCCACTGCCTCAACACAACCCGCTATTATTCAGCAGATACCTTTTACTGATTTTCCCTTGAAAGAAATCAAGCTTTATCTACAAGAGAAAATTCTTCTATTGCCTGAGGAAAACTAAGCTTTAAAAGTCTGTCCAGTTCTCCTACACAGGATACTGGACATACTTTCGCACTACATTATTTACAAAAATCAGGAGCATTAAATGACTTTTAACACAAAAACAGTCGAAGAACCTACAAGAGAAGAACAACTTCGATTACTGCAAGAACAAGTTAACGAAGTCTTTGCAGAAGCCATCAGTAACAAAACAACGCTGGAGGTGTTTGCTGTTCAAATTTGGGTAAATGCAGTGAAGCAGGAAGCGCCTTATGTGGCGATCGCCTCGCGAATGATTAACCCTCTTTTGTCACTTTAGGCAGAGGAAAAGTATAAATCAGGCTGAGTCAGGAATATAGAGATTGAATCTGTG